>NZ_CACVTK010000005.1:0-114274 GCF_902757105.1 Candidatus Avelusimicrobium luingense | reverse complement strand
AAGTAGGGTTTTTTAATTTTATATGTGTACGAATCGAACAGACCGACGAAGTTGCGAACCCGGGGCGCGTTTCGCCCCGAAGTGAGCCGAGGAGGTCGTTTTCGCCGTCCGCAGGACTCCCGATCACGTCCAAAATTTAAGAACCCTACGCAAGTAGGGTTTTTGAATTTTATATGTGTACGAATCGAACAGACCGCCGAAGTGGCGAACTCGTGGCGCGTTTCGCCCCGAAGTATTTATTGATATGGAATGAAACGGAAAGATTCGCCGTCGGTAGCCAAAGAAACTTTACACCAAACCGGATCCCCGAAGGGCCCACGTATCAGCACCGCAATGGCCACAAAATCCTCTGCGGGGATATCTTGTGCAATAACATGGTCTCCCTCGTGGGTTTTCCAACGGGAATTTACCACCACAACCACCGGTATTTTTCCTTCCTTAAATGCATTTATATAAGCAAAATTCAAACCGCGCTCCGTATCGGTTGCCAAATAAATACAATGGTTGGAACAATTCTGTAATAATTCGCTGGTAAAAGGCATGGTACCGGCCGACGTGACACGTGCGTTAAAATCGGTTGAATAATCGTGCTTTACATCACTCACGCGTAATCCTTCGCGCAAGACATTACGTAATTCCTCTTGTGTTAATCCCATTCCCCGAACGAGATAAATCGTACGGTTAGGAAACGGAAATTGCGGTAAAACACCGTGATAGCCATCCAATGTTAACCCGTCCAAGGTAGGAACGACCAATTCTCCTTCTTGTGTTTTCGGCCAAGGGTTTGGAGGCTGCGTGCCAAGTTTTTCTACTGCCCGGCGTAACGCTGAATAATGGGATACTTTTGTCCATTTTTCTATATACCATGCTTGGCGGCCCACTTTGGCGCGGGAAGGCGCCGCAGGTAATGCGTCCGGAACTGATATTGAAGAAGAAATAATCTTGTCTATCTCTCCGGAAAAAGATTGCCAAGCCGCCACAGACGGCACTTTAGGTTGGACAGCACGAGTGATGCACGAAGATACTTCAGCCACTTTACACGCTCCTTTAACAACAGGGCCTTGTGCAAACGACGGCATCGGCACACCCACGTACAGGGCTCCTATAACTAAAACCGCCAACCAAAAATGATACCCAAAATTTTTCATACATTCCCTACTATATATTTTATCGTATCAAGAAAAAACGCAAAAAGACAATAGGCCAAATGTCCCATACAAATTTGGGCCCTGTCTGCTTACGCGTTTATCTTTACGAAAAGTTTATTTTAGATAAGCGGCAAACGGAGTTTATTTTTCCTTCGTAAAAAGATAAAATAGAAATATATACTATTTACTTTAATTAAGAGGTCTTATTATGTTACACAAAATTCGCGTCAGCGAAGTCGGAAAGTACGTCGGACAAGAAATTACATTGCACGGTTGGTTATATAATAAACGCTCCAGCGGCAAACTCCATTTTTTACAATTGCGCGACGGTAGCGGTATTATCCAATGCGTCATGTTTAAGGGCGAAGTTTCCCCCGAACAATTTGATTTAGGCGACAAAGTAACGCAAGAATCTTCTATCATTGTTACCGGAACGGTACGTGAAGATAAACGTTCGCCGTTAGGGTTTGAACTCGGTGTTAAGAATTTGGAAGTCGTACAAATGGCAAAAGATTATCCGATTTCCCCCAAAGAACACGGCCCGGACTTCTTAATGCAAAACCGCCACTTATGGCTACGTTCTGCGCGCCAAACGGCTATTTTGCGCGTGCGTGATGAAATCATTTTTGCCATTCGCGAATACCTGCACAACAATGGATTTATCTTATCAGATTCCCCCATTTTAACCCCCGCCGCGTGCGAAGGCACCAGCACGTTATTTGAAACCGACTACTTCGGTGAAAAAGCGTTTTTATCCCAAAGCGGGCAACTTTACGGCGAGGCTTCTGCTATGGCACTTGGCAAAACCTATTGCTTTGGGCCGACGTTCCGCGCGGAAAAATCCAAAACGCGTCGCCACCTTACCGAATTTTGGATGGTAGAGCCGGAAGTGGCCTACAACGATTTGGATGACAACATGGATTTGGCCGAAGATTTTATTAAATACATTGTCGCACAAGTATTAAAAAACCGTGCGGCTGATTTGAAACTGTTGGAACGTGATACATCCAAATTACAAGCCACCGTGGAAAAGAAATTTCCGCGCATTGATTACACAGACGCCATTGAAATTTTACATAAAAAAGGCAATGATACGCCGTGGGGCGGAGATATCGGTGGCGACGAAGAAACATTACTGGGCGAAGATTACGACACCCCCATTATGATTCACCGCTATCCTACCGCTATTAAAGCGTTTTACATGAAACGCGACCCCAAAAATCCAAAAGTCGTTTTGGCCGTGGACGTGATCGGACCGGAGGGTGCGGGCGAAATTATCGGCGGCAGTGAAAGAGAGGCCGATTACGATGCTTTACTCGCGCGCATTAAAGAACAAGGGTTAGACCCCGAGGGATATTCGTGGTATTTGGATTTACGCAAATACGGAAGTGTCCCGCACGCCGGTTTTGGTATGGGCATTGAACGTATGGTTCGTTGGGTATGCGGATTGCAACACGTGCGCGAAACAATCCCGTTTGCCCGTATGATGGACAAAATCCATCCGTAAAATCGCAAGAGAATTATAAAATAATGCCCTGTGCTTTTTCACACAGGGCATTTTTATTCTATTTAGAATGATTTACTTATCTGTCGGGATAGGCTTTGCCGGTGGCTACAATGTTACTGGCATAATTAAGCACTTGGTGGGCTTCTTCTGTCGTGGTGGCTACGGAAATGCGCCCCGTAACATAGAAGTTGAACAATACTTCCGGGGTAGATCCGGCCGACGAATAAAATATAACCGGAACGGACACTTTGTTATTGCGATGTATCCAAGTAGATAAGTCAGAGGCCTGCCCTTGCAAACCGTGATAATCTAATAACACGATATCATACGCGCGTCCATCCGCAACGGCATGTTCCAACGCGCCTTTCGCACTATCAATGGTCGGCATTACATCTACCGTTACGGAAAGTCCGTTGTGAGAAATTTCACGGGCCGCGTCTTTAAGCGGATCAATTTCTTTCGTAATATCGTTAACTGCTAAAATACGCATAGACGTTACTTGTGGGTGAAAAGGTCCGTCAAAACTATCTTTCAAATAGTTATCTTTAATGGCTTTGAAATCTTCCTGCTCACGAATCCAGGCGATTTGGTCCCCCTCTACATTGGTAGCCGACAATTTCCCTTCCCGAACGACATCTTCGTAGCGAGACGGCCCTGTCCATCCTTTTTTCATCGAGTAATATGTAGAAAGCCACTCTTCCAACCGGGCTAATCTTTCCGTGGGAGGAATGATATCAATTTGTTCTTGCGGCATACCGTTTGCGCGGCACTCGGCTTCTACCGATTGCAACGAACGGCCCGACGAAGATGCTCTGGTCGCCGCGTTTATTTGCCATCTTTCCGGCTCTTCGGTACGCGAATAAGAAGTATAATCGGGTTCTCTAAAAGCAGCAAACGGACTGATATAACGCTCTTCTCTGGCGGGAGCGGGTTCCGGTTCACGGGCAGGAGCCGGAGTAGGCGTCGGTTCAGCCGCCACTACGTCAGGTTCCGCGGAAACCGGTGTATCTAAACCGGCTAAATAGGCTTCTAATTCCGCGTCTGTCATTGAGCCGATTTTTAGGGGCGGTAGACCCGCTTTCAAACAACGTTTACGCAACTCCCAAGAAGCGGCTTGGCTTTGTAAAGCAGCCTGCCGAGCCTGATTGCTTTTCTCTAAAGCATCCAATTGACTAGTAATTCGTTCACTTTGACTAATGGTTTGCGAAACAATTGTCTGTGAGGTTGAAATATCCACTTGCGAATTTTGTATTCCCCGTTCCAAGGATTCGGCTTGGCGCATTCCTTCATTAACACTCTGCATCAATCCCGTTTCTATGGCTTTGGCAACACGTGACCCCTCTTCTACCGCCCGAGTTTCCGCAGCCATGATTTCAGCCCCTGTACGTACCACCGGTACTATTTGAGCCGAACTTAATGAAGCACCTAAAAACATTCCGAGTAAAATAAAATATTTTTTCATACTAGTATTATGATATTCTTATGGTATTTTATCAAGGGTCAAAAGACCTAGTTTTTATATAGGACTTTTCAATGTCAAAAAATAACCCCGTGTTTTGGCACGGGGTAAAAATTATTTTTTCTTATTGTTTTTGGTAGGGGTTAATTGCTTGGCTTGTGTTGGCTTTGTTTTGCATTTAGCCATCATATCCGCCGGAGATAACACCCCGGTTTTGGCTCCGGTCAGTATACCCGGTTTGGCCCCTTGCGAAACTAAATAATCATAACTTTCTTTATTACATAAATCAGCCGCTAAGCCAAGCGGAGTAAGCGGGCCATGGCCGTTCGTGTTCGCTTTATATTCCAACATAAGGGCCAACCGCCCTTCTTGCCGGGCCAGTTGCACTAAATGTTTAAGCATATCTATATTTTGTGCTTGCGTAGCAATATGGAAAACATTTCCCTTGGAAGATGCTTCAAACAAACGGGCGGAATTCATCAAAAGAAAATCTACCATTTCTTCGTGTCCGTTTTGTACGGCTACCAGTAACGGAGAATCTCCCGCCGCGTTTTTATCAATTACCACAGCCTTATTATGAGCAAGCACCCGGCGGGCTAAATCTACATCGCCCGTTTCTGCGGCTTTGAAAATATCGGCATCGGTTACCGCGGCGGCTTCTTTTTGCGCACTGGGCAACTCTCTTCCTTCCGCTTTGGCCTGTGCAATCAGTTCGGCATTATCGGCCTCAATTACATTGTTTTTTACTTCGGTAATATTTTTCTCAAACCAAGGCAAAACTTCGGTACGTTTTTTCTGCTTGGCAATAGCATACGGTACCAGTCCGTCGTTGGCGGCAATAGTAGCATCGGCATCGGCCGCTAGCAGCCGTTTTACGATATCCGTATATCCTTTAGCAGCCGCCCAGTACAAGGCGGTTTGCCCTAAATTATTTTGTGCATTCACATTGATCGGGGCTTGCATGGTTTGCGGTTTTAATAATTCGCGTACTACTTCAGGATGATTATAACGGGCGGCATAAATAAGCGCGGTATTTCCGTCATTATTAACCGCATTCACATCAGCGCGGTAAGCGAGCAAATTGCGTACACTGGGCAAGTCCCCTAACGAAGAAGAAATAATAAGAGGCGTATTCCCCTTTTCATTGCTGACATTAGGATCAATTCCCCCCTTAAGCATGGCAAGTACACCTATAAAATTTTGTTTTGCACTTGCCCGGAACAGATAATTGGAATTTAACCCTTCCGAAACCCCATTGGCTAAAAATAAATCAATGAGTTCCCCCCGTTGTTTTTCAAGGGCTAAAAATAAGGGAGAATGGCCGTAGTTATTGACGGCATTGATATCAGCCCCGAAATTAACAAGCAACCGGGCAATTTCCGGATTTTCGGTATAATATAAGGCACGTAATAAGGCGGTATCTTTGGTAAATGTATTACGTTTATTAACATCAGCCCCGGCCAATAAAATTTGACGTACGGCCTCGGCATTTCCTAACGTAGCGGCCACTAACAACAACGGATCCCCTTTACTGTTAACGATATTAACTTTAGAGCCGAGTTGTTGCTCTAACATATCTAAAAATCCGGACGTATCACGTTTTTGCAAAAGTTCGGTGGCTTGATCGGCTAATTCGGTAGAGGTTTGACGTACCACTAATTTTTGATTGGCTTTTCCCGCACTTAAACCACTCTTAAAGGTAAAAGCAATTAACAACAATAAAGGGATAGCCGCTATAATCAGTACTGACACAAGCGGTTTTTTGGTGGCCATTGCCACGACTTTAGGTTGTTTTTTATCCCCTTGTAATGTAATACGGGAAGAATTTTTTTTCAAAAAAGACATATTACTTTTTTAATTGGTTTAATGCTTGTTGGGCGGCGGCTTGTTCGGCAGACTTTTTATTATGCCCCTTACCGATTCCCAACGTTCGACCGGACAAACTTACACGCACGGTAAAAACCTTATCGTGTTCCGGCCCAACGGTTTGAATAACTTCATATTCCGGGGTTTGCGGCCCTTGTTTTTGTAAATGTTCTTGTAAAATACTTTTGAAATCCCGCACGTCTTGCGTCAGGGCTTGCGTTTTCACCCAAGGCAAAATAACCTGTTCGGCAGCGGGAAATCCGCCATCTAAATAGACGGCGCCCAAAACGGCTTCCACCGCGTTGGAAATAATACTGTCGCGTTCACGTCCGCCGGTAGCAAGTTCACCACGGCTTAAGCGCATAAAATGCCCCAAGTCCATTTGCTTGCCCCAAACATACAGGTTACGTCGGGAAACTAAGTTAGACTTAATTTTAGAAAGCACTCCCTCTTCGTCATGAGGGCATTGGTTGTAAATATAATTTGCAACAATGGCACCTAATATACTATCCCCCAAGAACTCTAACCGTTCGTTATGTTTAACGCCCCGATGTTCGCCCGCGAAGGATTTATGAGTGAGTGCTTCCTGTAAAAAGTCCTTATTTTTAAACTTGTACCCGATGATATTTTCAATATCTGTGTACACGTTTATTTTTTAGCGGCTTGTTCAATATATTCAATAGCTTCGCCGACCGTTTTGATTTTTTCGGCTTTTTCATCCGGAATTTCAATATCAAATTCTTCTTCCAAAGCCATGATAAGTTCAACGGTATCTAAGGAATCAGCCCCTAAATCGTTGACGAATTGGGCTTCCGGTTTAACTTGATCGGCCTCAACGCCTAATTGTTCCACGATGATATTTTTTACTCTTTCTTGTACGTTTTCTACAGACATATTGTCCTCCGTATTTTTTATCAAAAGGTTTTCCCTTTACTGCTTACATATATAGCCCGCCGTTAACGGCAAGCACATGCCCCGTAATGTACGAGGCGTCATCTGAAGCCAAGAATAAAACCGCCTTGGCGATATCTTGCGCGGTAGCAAATCGTTTTAAGGCAATTGCCCCTAGCGCTTTGGCTTTTACTTCTTCGGGCAACGCGTCCGTCATGGACGTTTGCACAAATCCAGGAGCAACCGCATTCACACGCACATTGCGCCCGCCAAATTCTTTGGCTAACGTTTTCGTTAGTCCGATAATCCCTGCTTTGCTGGCTACATAATTAACTTGCCCGGGATTTCCCATTTCTCCAACGACAGAAGAAATGTTTACAATATTGCCGCTGCGTTTTTTAAACATCACTTTCAGGGCGGCTTTAGACATCAAAAAAGTTCCTTTAAGATTAACGGAAATAACATCGTCCCATTCTTGTTCATTCATACGGACAGTTAAATTATCTTTAGTAATACCCGCATTGTTCACCAGAACGTCTAACGAACCTAATTCCTTAATGGTATTTTGTACAAATTCTTCACAACTGTCCGCACAGGTAATATTCAAGGCCTTGGTATAAATTTTTACACCATATCCGGCTAATTTACCGGCGGCTTCTTTTAAGGCTTCTTCGCGTGTGGCACACAAGGCTAAATTCGCACCGGCTTTTGCAAACGCTTCGGCTAGGGCAAACCCGATACCGCGCGAGGCACCGGTGATCATGACATTTTTACCTGTAAAATCTGCCATAGTTAATTTTCCCCGTGCATTTCCTGTTCAATGCTGTCAAACGTCGGTTTAAGTGCCGCCATTTTAGACGCTACATCACCGACAAAGTCTTTTTCCACCAAACGGGCGGCTGTTTTTATCGCATTAAAAATAGCCGTTTGGTTAGATTTCCCGTGGGCAATAATGGCCACCCCATTAACCCCCACCAATGGCGCTCCGCCGTAACAATCGGGGTTCGTATGATTTCTAACGGCCTTAAAAGCTCCCATTGATAAAATCGCACCGATTAAGGCAAGCGGACGTTTTTTAACTTCGCGTTTAATCATTTGAATCATTGTTTTGGCTAACCCTTCGGCCAATTTCAAAACAATGTTTCCTACAAATCCGTCGCAAACGATTACATCGGTATCCCCGGTGTTTACGTCGCGTCCTTCTACCGTCCCGCGGAAATTCACGCCGATTTCACGCATATGCGGCACGGTATGTTTAACAAGCATATTGCCTTTTGTTTCTTCTTCGCCGATAGACAATACCCCTACAGACGGGGCCGGAATATCAAACACCTTTTGCATATAGGTAGAACCCATTACCGCAAATTGCAAGAGGTGAATGGGCTTACAATCGGCATTTGCTCCGCCGTCTAATAATAAACTGACACCTTTATAAGTAGGCATCGGCGTAGCAATAGCCGGACGCTGGACTCCTTTAATACGTCCCATACCAAAAAGTGCCGCTACCATGGCCGCACCGGAATGTCCGGCCGACACAAACGCATCAGCGGTATGTTTATGCACTAAATCAGCGCATACGACAATGCTGGCATCTTTTTTATTACGGCATTCTTTGGCAGGTTCAGCCCCCATATCAATGGTATTGGGAGCATGGACAATAGACAAGCGCGCCGGCAATTTATCATACCCAAGCGCGTGCAATTCTTGACGCAAAACAGTTTCGTTGCCCACTAAAATAACTTCCAATTTGGAATCTTTTTTAATGGCTTTCAACGCACCTAATATATTAGGCTTTGCACCAAAATCGCCGCCCAAAGCGTCCAAGGCTATTTTCATACAAAAGTTTATTTGGTTTCAGCAGGTTCTTCTTTTTTTGCTTTCGGCGCGGCTACCACGCGGTCTTTATAAAACCCGCAAGACGGGCAGACATTGTGCGGCAAGCGCATAGATTTGCAGTTCGGGCATTCCACGAGTTGCGGAAGTTCCACTCCCGAGTTGTGCGATCTTCTCATATCCCGGCGGGAACGAGTGTGTTTTTTCTTTGGATTCGGCATTTCATTTACTCCTATTTCCGTAGAACGATTCTACGAATTGAATTATTTAAATTTTCCTTTCAACGCAGCAAACGGCGACATAATTTCCGGCTTGCAAGAACAAGGGCCTTCGTTTAAGTCGTGCCCACACTGGGGACACAAGCCCTTGCAATCCGGCTTGCAAAGAAAACGTATTTCTTCGCTTAACGCCAAGGTTTGCCGCACCAAATACATTATATCAATTATTTCGGCTTTCGTGCTATAAGTTTCAAAAAATTCTTCATTAAAGGTTTGTTTGGTTAATTTCAAACAACGCGCGCACTCAATTTCGCGCTCGCCTTGTAATTTACCTTGCACCAAAATATCTTTGTTGGCTACCGAGAATGACAATTCTACTTTGGCTTTCGTCAAGCGGTTAGGTTTTTCAAACAATCCTTCTAACGCTTTTTCACCTAATACACAAGCACATTGCAATCCTCCGCCGCGTAAAATATCGGCGGTTTTGAATTGCAAATCTTGCGGAACATCATACTCTTGATAAAACGATTTTTCGTCCATATAGATATTTTAGCAAATTACAAGGCGAAGAATAAATTACTTGAATTGTTCTTCCAATCGTTTCACATCAATAAAGCCGTAACCTTGTTGTTCGCGTGGCATACCCGGAATACTTACGGAAGCGGCAATAAGACTTTGTTTGATTTCTTCTGTGGTAGGATAGCGGCCAAGTTTTTGTTTAAGCCCTTGTACAGCCAAAGCGGCCGCAGCACTGACAAATCCCGCCGCGGCAGAAGTACCGCTCATTAGGGTATAAACACCTTCCGCATCAGTTGTATAAACCCGGTCCCCGGGTGCAATAAAATCTAATCCCTGACCGTAGGACGAATTGGCATACGCATGTTTAGCATCAGCCGCCAACGCACCGACGGCAACAGTAGTAGGTAAATTGGCCGGATAATGTACCCCGGGAAGGCCAAAGTTTCCGGACGGACAAACCACTAACACGCCGGAATCATACGCTCGGTTAATAGCAAGAGTAAGAGGCACATTTCCCCCACCGGACACACCGTAACTTAAATTAAGAACCGCAATTTTGTTATCGGGGTTTTTAGCATTATAATCTAATAAAGTATTAATAGCGGCGGTGGCGGCTTGAGGGCCGATTAAACGGCTACCGTCGTCAATTTTATAAACAATCAATTGGGCTTCCGGCGCAATTCCCGTAAAACGATGTCCTTGCGCGCCGATAATCCCGGCCACGCCCGTACCGTGGTTTTTCAAATCGGCGATAGAGGTAGAAAGGGTAAAATCTTGACCTTGAATATTTTTGCCGTTAAATTCCACATGTGAAGAAATTCCGCTATCGGCCACTGCCACCGTTACTCCACGACCTGTTAATTTTTTATCGGCAGGATATAATCGGTAGGCCCACATGATATCAAACGGTTCCGGTTTAGGCGTATTATCTACCGCCGAGAACTCTCCCGTTTCACTCATGCGCAAATTTGTCGGGCCGAGTAGCAAAACATCGCCTGCCAACAATGGCATGGCGCACAAAATCAGTAACAATAAAACAGATTGTATTTTCATAAAAGTATTGTAGCAATTTTTTTTAGTAAACTTGCAACGCAAAAAGTGCTACAATAATTTCATGCCGCGCGGAATATCCGTTGCGACAAATCATTAAGTAAGGAGAAAGAAACAACATGAAGAAAGTAGCAGTATTGTTAGCCGTATTGTTTGCTGCCGCTCCGGTATTTGCCGGTGATAAGGGCATTTTGAAATTGTCCTTGTGGAACGATATAGCCGTGGCTATTCCCAATAACACCCAAACTGTAAGAGGTATTGATGTGGGTATTGGTTCCAACACGGATTCTGTTTATGGTTTCCAATGGGATTTACTCATTGGTAAAGTTGGTGAACTTCGCGGTATTAACACAGCATTAGGTGTTGCTAAAGTAAATGAAGGTTTTGGTATCAACGATGCGTGGATCTATGCCCGCTCCAACGAATTCTACGGAATTCAAGGTGCTATCGTAGACATCAACGATAATCATTTTGGTGGTGCCCAATTTGGTATTGTCAACTTTGCCCACGGTAAACTAATCGGTGCGCAACTTGGTTTCTACAACCAAGTAGAAGATTTGCACGGTGTGCAACTCGGTTTTGTCAACAATGCCCGCCACATCAGCAAAGGTTTACAAGTCGGTTTAGTAAACATTGCTAAGAACGGTTGGTTCCCGGTGATGGTCATCGTCAACGGTCGCTTCTAATTGTTTGTAAAAATAATTTAGATGCAAAACACCCCGCACATAGCGGGGTGTTTTTTAGTGATAAATAAATATTTCCGCGCGAAAATTATTTTAATACTTCAAAATGTACCGTATCGGTTTTCCCCCCGCAAAAAACTTCGGCATTGTGTTTGCCTTTTTCAAGCGGATACCAAAAGGAACAAGATGTTTGCGGCCATTTTTTACCGTCTAATTTCCATGCGCATTTTGTTTCGGCACACACCGCCACAAAATTTATTTTTTGCAAAGAGTTGGGTAACGCCGTATCGTACTGGTAAATATCTCCATCTAACGGAGAAACAATACGTACGTTCTTATTAGTTTGGTGTTTTCCGTCACAAACGGCGGGCAAATTATCTGCTAAAAAGACTTCTTCTTGCGTATGCTTGCAAGACGGTCCCGCCAAAAGTCCTGTTTGCGTACAAACCTGTACTTGCGTAATACCGTCCGGCATATGAAACGGATCAGACGGATATTTTTGCTGCATATAAACGGCCAAATCATGTAGCAGCGGCCCCGCACCCGTCACGCCGGACACACGACGCATTGGGGACGCATCAAAATTTCCCACCCAAACCCCGATTGTCCAACGCGGCGTATAACCAAGTGCAAAATTATCTTTATAATCTTTAGATGTTCCTGTTTTAGCCGCCATTTCAAACGGCACCACCAAGGCAGAATTTAACCCAAACGCGGCCGCACGCGCCTGATTATCCGCTAAAATATGACTAACCAAATACGACGTTTGTTCGCTCAAAACACGGTGCGGTTTGCCTTCTAATAAAACAAGAGGTTCCCACGCCACCGTAAGCGGTTTGAAATTTCCCCCACGGGCCAAAGTGGCATACGCATTAGTTAAGTGCAATAATTGCACCTCGCCGTTACCGAGTGAAAGCCCCAACCCATAAAAATCAGCCGTGCGGTTTAATTCGCTAAAGCCGACATCGTGTAATAAATTTAATAAGGCAGGTGCTCCTATTTTTTCCGCCACTTTTACCGCCGGCACATTATAAGAACAGGCCAATGCGCTACGCGCCGAAACGAGCCCATGGAATTTTTCATCATAGTTACGCGGACGGAAACCGTCATCAAAAAAAGTATCTTCATCTGCAATCAGTGTACCTGGCGAGAGTTGTTTTTTCTCAAATGCCAACCCATATACAAACGGTTTTAAAGCAGATCCCGGCTGGCGTAACGCACGCACTCCATCTACTTGTCCTTGATTTCTCGCATGATGAAAATCAGCCGACCCTATATATGTAAGCACCGCACCTGTTACATTTTCCACGATAACAATGGCGGCATTTGTAATGTTTTCTTCCGACAATTTTGAAATATATGTTTTGACTAATTTTTCCGCATACAGTTGTAATTCTTTATCCAAGGTAGTGCGTACTTGCGGTACGTTTTCCGGCAGTAACGGACGCACAAATTGCATAAAATGCGGCGCATCAAACAAGCGCGTTTGGGCTTGCAATATAATGGGTTCGGCTAATGCCATTTGATACATTTCTTCCTCAATCATTTCTTCATTTTTTAGACGAGAAAGCACATATTCTTGCCGTTTTTTCGCACGTGCAAAATGCGTCAGCGGATTATAGCGCGTAGGCGATTTAATCAGCCCCACCAAAAAAGCCGCTTGCGCCAGAGACAAATCAGCCGCATCTACGCCAAAATAAAATTGGGAAGCGGCTTGTACACCTTGCGTTAAATTTCCAAACTCAATGCGATTAAAATAATCTTCTAAAATTTCTTCTTTTGTATGAGTTTTTTCCCATTGTCCGGCCTGATAGGCTTCGCTGATTTTGCCGCGCCACGTTTTGGGCCGCGGCTCTATGGCGCGCACAAGTTGTTGGGTAATGGTGGACGCCCCGGATACCGTCTTTCCCGACGACACATTTTGAACGCCTGCGCGCAAAATGGCTTGCACGTCCACACCGGAGTGATAAAAAAAGCGTTTATCTTCCGCAGCTACCACCGAGGCAATTAACCAAGGGGACATTTCACTCAGTAATACCGGATAATAATAGGTTTGATTACTTGATAAAAAACCGCGCATCGGGGCACCGCTTTTATCGGTAACAAGAATTGAAGGCGTCAAAAATTTTTCTTCCCCGCCTAGCAACAGACAGGGAAGAAAAATAAGTAGAAACGCAACGTATTTCTTTATCATTTTTTAATGATGAGCGTAGAAGTAGCCGTCCGACCGAACAAAGCCGGGTCGTACATCAAACTGGCCCACGCGCTGGGATACGCAAATGTACCGTCGGTAACAGCACTTATCATATACGTAAATTCATGTGTTCCGGCCGGCAAATACGAAGCAAACGCAGCGATATGATCGTCGTAATGGGCCAAGCGACCAAAGTTGTTTTCCATATCCTTAGTTGGATCGCCGGAAGTTTCCGTTGCCAAGGATGTATTAACAATTTCCACCCCTGCCGGAATAAAATCTTCCGCCACGACAAAATGACGCGCCGCCGCACTCCGTACGGAAAGCGTCACATAATAACGCTCACCCGCTTTAAGTTGTGTAACCGGGGTGCCGTCTAACGTTGTAATTTGGCGGGAAATTTCTAACCCGGCTTGTAACGGGGCATCATACGCTGCCGGCACATACGTTTGCGAGAGCGTATAGAACAGTGTTCCGGTTCCCGCTTTGGAGAAATTAAACCGGGCTTCATTCCCCCCCGTATAAACGGTAGCAAACGGGAATTTCTTTGTTTGCTCGTTGAGTTGGCGCCCCTTAAAGGACGCATTCATTTTTTCTTCACCGTTTAGTAAAACGCGAGTCGTAAAGTCGGGCGTTTGGTTTTCTACTTTCTGTTCATACGTTTGAAGAGCCGCCAAAACAGCTGCGTTTTCACTTGTGCTGTTCCAATGGCCTTGTGCATTGCGTTGAGATAACAACCACGCTGCAGTTTGCGAGGCTTGTTCAAACGGGATATTGCTGGAAAGTAACGCATCTAAGGCCAACGCCGTTACAGACACATCACTTTGATGCAACCATCCCATCGGCGAATTAACGGTAAAATACGCAAATTGCGGCGTATGTACAATATGATTACGCAAAGTTTGTGCAATATTTTCTTGTACGGAAGCCGGTTGCTTTAACGCATGTGCTGCTTTTAATAAATACGCATTGGCCATAATGGGCAGCGTAGCGCGTTGAGCATATAAGCCGTTAAATAAGGCCGTTGCTTGTTTGCCATATAAGGCTAACACATAGGCACTATATGCACGCGTAGTTTGGATTTCTTGCGACGCATAGGTAAATGCTACCGTTTGATTTTTCGTGAAGGCTTTTTCTAACCATTCTAACGCTTTGTTAACCGATTGTTGCGGTACGGTAAAACCTTTTTGTTTTGCCAAATAGGCCGTCTCTAACGCATACGCTGTAACATAGGGATCCGGCCAACTGTTGGGCCAATACCCAAGTCCGCCGGAAAAATACTGGTACATATCTAATTGCGTTAAGATTTCCTGCGCACGTTTTTTAAGTTGGCTAACATCACCGAGTTTGAAATCTTTAATCAACGTCTCGCTCATAATTACCGGACGTATTTTAGACATCTGTTGCTCTAAACATTCATACGGATACGTCATCAAATACGTCAACGCGTCTTTGATATTGAGTAATGCCGTAGAAGCCAGCGAAACCGTTACTTGGTTTTGCGCGGTATCAGCCGTGTGAGCGGGACGGACGACCAATTCATCTTGAGCGGTAGCCGTATGATTATACAACGCAAGCGTTTGCGGTTTTTCAACGGCGGATACGTTGACTTGTGAACTTACGCCGTCGGTTTCTTTTTTACCTTTTACGCTAAAAACTACCTGAGCGGTACCCAAGGATTTTGCCTGACAAGGCCACGAAACTTCTTGGGCTTGGCCGATAGGCACTATCACTTTTTGCGGGGCCGTTTGCGTAAGTTGCACTCCGCCTTTTGCCGCGGCTTGCACCGTCAGTTCCCCTTTTTTATCGGCATAATTATACACCACCGCATTACACGAAAACACATCGTTTTCCCGCACAAAACGCGGTACATTAGCCGTAATCATCAACGGTTTGGATACATTGATTTGAGTTTGTGAAGCACCAAATTCTTCTTCCCGCACCGCAATAGCCATAATACGGAATTTTGTTAAATTATCCGGCAGTTTGAATTTCACTTCAGCGCGACCTTTTTTATCGGTTAGCACTTGTGCATTATAAAAAGGCACAAACGAGAAATTACTGCGCAAATCTACCCCGCCTAATTTAGCGTATGCAGATCCGCCACCGCCGCGGTTTTCCCCTTTTTCGCCGAAGTTACGCTGCCCGATAACATACGAACGGTTATCGGCCGTAAAGACGGATATCGCACGCGGCCCGTAAAATTGTTCAAACAAATCAGGCGTTTTATAATCGGTCAACGCAAGCACGCCTTCATCTACGGCGAACAACGTTACTTGGGCAGGGATACCTTTATGGTTGGATTTTGTGGTTAATTGAACGGTAACTTCATCCCCGGGGCGATATTCTTGCTTGTTTGTTTTTACTTCTACTTCCAGTTGTTTAGATTGCGGCGCAACCTTGAGATTGACATAGCCCATTTTGCCTTGCGGTTTGCCCAAATCCACGCCTTTTTCATTGACCGGAGCACCCGTGCGCCCCTTGACTAATGTCACGCTGACATACACATTGGGCAAATAATTGGCTTTTATCGGCACTTCTATATAGTCAGCCCCACCTTTAACCGTAGTCGTCCACGATTCCAAAATTCCTTCACGTTCTACCGTAACAAGGGCTTGGGCCGTTTCATACGGAGAGGCTACGTGAATGCGTGCGGTTTCGCCGGGTTGATACGTATTTTTATCTTGCTTAAGCGGTAAGACTTCATCATCTTCTTGCGCCCACGACGGGCCATCTTTACCATATACCATCACTTCAAAACCGCCCGTAACGGTGCGGCCTTGTTCATCACGAGTGGTAAATGTAATATAATGTTGCCCGCTTTCAGACGGCACAAACGAGAATTTTCCGTTTTCTTGCGCAATATCAAAAGTCTGGCTGGGCAGTTCTATTTCTTCTTTACTATTGACCCACTCTAACCGCCCCGACAACCCCACCTTGCGTACGCTATGCCACTCTACCCGGCGAATTTGCGCGGTTACGCGCGGTGCCGGGATACGTTTACCTTCGGGCGTTACCGCAACCACCTCTACCGTTACGGGAGAAAGTGCCTTGGCGTATGTATCGGGTGTTTTGACACCTATATAAAAGGATGCCGGATGCACAAGCACTGAATTACGTGCAAACAAATCTTGCTTAGCCGGAGATTGTACCCCTACCTCGGCAAACACACGTACCGGGAAATTTACTTGCGGTAAGGTAGCCGGGAAAGAAGCAAACCCTTTATCATCGGTCGTTTGCGTTGCACTGGCAAGCAATTTACCGTTCTCTTTATATTCTCCTTCACGTAAGAAATACGGTATAAAATTGTAATTGTCAAAATCTTTCGGTTCAAACCACGCCATTTCACGACGCAAAGTAAAGTGTGCGGGTGCTTTGGCTAACGGCGAGCCGAACTGATAATTTGCCGCCGTTGAAAATTGAATTTTATCACCGGAAAAATAGGTAGATTTATCGGCTTGCAACGTTACCTTAAATTCAGCCGGTTTTACAGATTCTACTTGAAAAGAGTACCACGTGGAAGAAGGGTCTTTTTCTCCTTTAATTTCCGGTTTGAAAGAAACTTCCCAATTACCGTTATTGGCCGTTTTAGGCAACGCAAACGATAACGCAAACGTACCGAATTGATTATCCACAGTAACCGTTTTATTTTCAACTTCGTTCCCTGAAGCATCGGAAATAACAACATTTCCGCTTAAACCGGCCGGCACTTTCCAACCGCTATGCTGCCAATGACGTACAATCCCTTTGAGATAAACCGTTTCGCCCGGCCGGTAAATGCCTCGGTCGGTAAATAAGACACTGTGCCACGCTTCACGCTGCGGATTGTAGGTATAATTCAAATTAAAACGCCACGGTTCTAACCCGTTATTAAGTTCACTGCTGACAAATCCGTCTCCCCCCGCACTAGACACAAACGCATATAATTGCGGGGCACCCCAATCGGGTTTTTGCATATCCAATTGCGTCCAACCCGGCGCCCGTGCGAGCCCGTTCATATCGGTAGAACCCGACCAAAGTACCGTATTGGTTTTATCACGCAATTCTACGGCCAAATTAGCAAGCGGCTCGCCCGTTTCCAACGAGGTAGCCCACAGCAAAATATTTTCCGGAGAGGTTTTGAACGCAATGCCTACATCGGTCAAGTTGGTGGTGGAAGAAACCCAACACGGCTCATTATTGCGGGTCAATTTAACTTGGCTAAAAATCAAACTATCTTGCGCATTTGGCGAAAAATGGGATAAATCAATATAGGTTTTAACGCTTTTTTCTTTGGGTGTATTAAATGCATATTTCCCATTATATGTAGTGGATGCAAGCGGTTTTTCGGCGCAATATTTATCTGTTTTAGAAAATAAAAACGGAATATAATTTTCTTTATTAAAGCGGGCGGCTTGAATTTCCAACAGCGGAGTATTGATAAGTTCAATCGGCAAGCGCGCAGGCAAATAACTTTCCAACACACCATACCCACCCGAAAACTCAACCGCCGGGCAATAACCGTCATTGGTAATTGTAAAGGTATAATCTTTGCCTAAACGGTTGCCATAAATATCGGTTAAATTTTTATCCAACGTAACGGTAATAGGTTGTTTGGCGGCTAAACTTAAAAAGGGTAAACCGGTAGCAAAAAAAGCCGTCCCTTGTTTTTGTTCGTTGGGAGTTAAGGTATATAAATCTGCATAGTATTTTTTGTCGTACTTAGACCATTTGTCAACCGGTGCCAATACAACTTCCCGTCCTAACGCCTCTTGTTCTGTTTCGTTAAGCGGTTTAAGAGCCGACGCGGGTGATACTTTAACAGAAGCCATCAACTCACGCAAACGCACCGGAGACGAAAAACGCACTTGCGGCATGTAAGGTAAACATCCTTTGTTTTCCACCCCCAGCACTTGCAAATTAGGCGCCGTAACAAAAGTAGAAGTATAATCTTTCCCCATAGGAAGCGGCCCGACGGTAGATTTCAAACTCTCCGGAACGATTATCGTATATTTCACGCCTTTTTCTAAGGGACGAGTCGGTGTAAAAGCCAATACAGAGCCGTCATCTTGTAAATAGGAAAAATTCTTTTCTTTTTCTTCCTCAGTGGCTTCGCGCGCGGAAAGTGAAATTCGTTGTGCATTTTCATCCAGCAAGACGATTTGTTTTCCGGCAGTATTAACGGAAACAGGTAAATTAAAACCAATAAATAAGGTAGGAGTTGTCGTTAACCAATGTTCATCTTTTCGCGGATAAATTTGACGTACTTGCGGACGGGAAGTGGCAAATGAAAATGTATAATCGGCGGCTAACTTTTCCCCGGAAACTTGAGAAGTAAATTTAGCCGGAACACGCACAGAAAAAGAGGTGGCTTTCGGCCAATCTTCCGTCGGTTCAAACACAAGCGTTTGCGTACCCGCATAGCGGCATTTACCGGCAACGGCGGGCGTAATTTTTAAGGCACATTCGGCTGAATCAAACTGACTTTGTTCGGCTAACGCCACAACAGGTTGGTTAAATGTAACCGATACCGCTTGCCGCCCGGCATCATACACATCGCCTTTGGGGGCAGCAGAAAGCACACGTAACGGCGTTGCGGACAACGATACGGAAAATGCGGCTAAAGCAAAACAAATTGAAAAAAATTTTCGCATAAAAAATCTCCTTACCTATTTTTTTCTATTTTACCATATTAAGCAGTATATAAAAGGAAACCTTTTATTTGATAAAATATAGAAGTAACTTCTATGATACAAACAGCCAAAAACCCATTTAAGGATAAAAGTTTATCGTCGCTACTGGTACGTTTTTCCGCGCCGGCGGTAGCGGGTATGTTTGCAAACGCACTTTACAACATTATTTCCCGCATTTACGTAGGACAAGATGTAGGCGCGGCCGGATTAGCCGGTATCACATTACTTTTCCCGCTAGGGCTTGTTTATATGGGGTTTAGCGCGCTTATCGGCGTAGGCAGTAATGCTTTATTTTCCATACGATTAGGCGAACACCAAACCGAAGAAGCCCGGCGCATTTTGGGCAACGGATTTATTTTACTGACTTCCGTTTCATGTGTACTGACTATTTTAAGTTATGCTTTTTTAGACCCGATTTTATCGTTGCTGGGGGCCGATAGCGAAGTATTACCGTTGGCCCGTGCTTATGCCGAGGTGGTACTTCCCGGCTATTTACTTTTTGGTATCGGCGCGGGGATGAACCACTTTATCCGCTCGTCGGGCCGTCCGAAAACGGCCATGGCTACCCAGTTAATAGGTGCGGGTATCAACTTAATTTTCGGCCCGCTATTTATTTTTACTTTCCACTGGAGTATCCGCGGGGCGGCTGCCGCCACCGTATTAGGACAACTCATCTCTTTTATGTGGGTGATGTACTTTTTCCTGCGCGGCAATACCATGTACCGGTTGCGGCTTGTGTATTGCAAAGTAAAAAAGCGTATTGTGCTGGGATGTTTGGCGATCGGATTTTCACAATTTGCCTTTCAACTAGCATCCAGCGTGTTAAATTTTATCTTAAACCATGCTTTGCTAAAATACGGCGGGAATTTGGCCGTATCTGCCGTCGGTATTGCAATTAGTGTTAATACATTGGTATTGATGCCGCTTTTGGGAATTTCGCAAGGGGCACAACCGCTTATCGGATACAATTACGGGGCCCGTAAATACAAAACCGCTATTCAAACGCTTAAAATGGCATTACGGTGGGGCATGTGTGTAACGACCGTCGGGTTTATTGTCATTGAGATTTTTGCGGTACCGATTGCCGCTATCTTTAACAGTAGCGATACGGCCCTTGTAACGATGGCGTCACGCACCATACGCATTTTGAACATTTTACTGCCGATTCTCCCCCTGCAAATTATGGCAACCAGTTTTTTCCAAGCCATCAATCAGCCGGTAAAAGCGGCCTTTTTAAGTTTATCGCGACAAGTGTTACTTGTTATTCCGCTTGTGCTGATATTGCCGTTGTTCTTTGCGTTAGACGGTGTTTTCTATGCACCGGTGGTGGCCGATTTGGTTTCCACACTGCTAGCCATATACATGCTCCACCTGTTCTTTGCTAAACACAATTTGAGATTATTTGGAAAAGTCAAATAACATAAAAAAAGCGGCCTATCATTTGGGCCGCTTTTTTATCTGTAAAAGATACAATCAGGTATAACTTTCCAAATAGGTGTGTAACCCTTCTTTTTTCGCCTGTGCAACACCGGCGTTGTATAATTCTTCGGCCTTGTCCGTTTCGCCCAGTGCATATAATACTTGGGCCAGCGAAAGTTTTGTTAAAATTTGTCCGCGAAGTTCGTCGGAATTATCAAATAAAACTTGCGCTTCTTGTAAATCTTTTAGTGCGGCCTGCATTTTGTTTTTGCGCTTTAACACGTCGGCGCGGCCCCATTTAACAAACCCCAAATCAACCGTATCGTTAATGGACGAATAGAGTTTATCGGCCACATTATAATGGCGCAATGCTTCGGCATAATTGCCTTGTTGGCGAAGGCCGTTGGCCATACCGCAATGGGTGTAGGCCTTGCCGAACACATCTTGTGTATGTTTGAAAATCTTATCAGCAAGTTTATAATTTTTAACACACTCGTCAATTTTTCCGCAAATACGGCTGATACCGGCCAGACCGCAATAGCCGTAGGCTTCGTTAATTTTATCGTGAATTTTTTTGGCTAGCGCAATAGATTTTTTGAATTGTAAAATACCTTCTTCAAAATGTCCTTGCAGACGGAAAATACCGCCTTTGGCCCAGTGAATAAAACTCATACCCGCATAATCTTTGGCTTGCGTGTAGGCGGCTAAAACGGTGTCTAACAATTCTAACGCTTCGTCTAATTTCCCCCATGCACGCAACGCCATGCCCATTTCTTGCATAGCGCGTACGGAATAATCATCATACTCCAACTCATTGGCCATTTGGAGCGTTTCATCGGCCAATTCATACGCGGCAGCCGCGTGCCCGAGCGTACGGTAACAAGCCGACATCGCCAGCAAAATATCCATACGCACTTCGGCCACATCTGCGATTTTAAGGCCTTTGGCATACGTCAAAAGGGCTGTTTCAAAATGACCTGATTGCCGTTCGGCTTCGCCTTGTAAAAACCACACTTGCGCGTCTTTCGTGCGTACTTTTTTTAGCAACGCCAAGGCTTTTTGCGGCTCATTTACCTCTAAAAGTTCGTAAATTTCTTCTACGTCAAATTTCGCCATTATTTTCTCCTAGTTAAGATGTTTTTTAATTTCTTTTAAGGTGTCTGCCAAATCGTAGGGTTTGGGAATAAAAAAATCAGCCCCGGCTTCTTTGGCGCGGTCTTGCGATTCCGGGTCGGACAAAGTGGACATCACAATAACCGGAATGCGCCAAGTGTCGTTATCGGTCTTTAACAATTTGCACACGTCAAATCCGCTTAATTTGGGAAGCATCAAATCTAACAAAATCAAATCGGGCTTTTCCTGTTTGGCCAGCGTTACGCCTTCCACGCCGTTGTGCGCCCAAAAGACTTCTATACCTTCTATTTTAAGCGCCCCGGACAGAGCCGTTCCCAACACTTTGGAATCTTCAATCATAACTATTTTTTTCATATTAAATCTCTTTGCAATTTTTGCGGTATAATTCAATAGATTGCGTGTAATCGCGCGCGTTTTTCATAATGGCATTGACTTCGTCTTCATCTAATTGGCGTACAATTTTAGCCGGAACACCCATCACGAGCGAGCCTGCGGGAATATTTTTCCCCGCCGGCACAACGGCTCCCGCACCGATAATACAATTCGGCCCGATTTCGCTTTCCATCACTACGGCGTTCATGCCGATTAAACAATTATCGCCGATTTTACTACCGTGTACCACGGCTCCATGCCCCACACTTACGCCCTTGCCAATCACGGCCGGAGCGTCGTAATTAACGTGTACACAGGCATTTTCTTGAATATTGGAATTATCCCCCACCGTAATAGAGGCAATATCACCGCGCAATACCGCACAAGGCCAAACGGAAACATTTTCTCCCAGCGTCACCTCGCCGATAATTACCGCACTTTTATGAACAAAACAGGACGTTGGCATATGCGGGATTTGTTCGTTAATGCGTTCTTTCATACGAAACTCCTTTGCGTTTCTTTACGGGTGCCGCGGAAAGTTGCAACCCCCAGTAAATAAAGATACTTACCATACCGGGTAAAACATAATATACCACGCGGTAAATCAACGTAGCCATCAAAGCGGCATCCCAATCAATACCCATTTGGGCATATACAGCCGTCATAGCCAATTCCATAGCCCCTAATCCGCCGGGCAAAATCGGGATAAGTGTAGTTACCATACCGATAGCAAACCCGGCAACCAACACTCCCGCGGCAATATGCACCCCAACGGCACGAAAAGCAAAGAACAAGACTAAAATCGTAAATAACCAATCTGCTCCCACATATACAATCGTCCACGTCATTTTTTTCTTTTTCTTATGAATTAGAGCAATTCCTTCGTCCAACTGATCCATAAAATCATCGTAGCGGCCTTTGGGAATAAGTGCTCCAAAGACGTGAAATAATACTTTATTAAGCAAGCGGAAAATTTTGCGGATAGATTTATAACGCCATTCGTTATTAAATAAAAACGCCGTAACGGCTACACACACCGCACACATCACCACAATCAAAACAAAATTTTTAAGCAGTTGTACGGCCGTCGTTGAAGCGTGAAATAACATTAAAACCGATCCTAACAAGATAATCAATGCAAGCACAAAATACAATAAAACCGTAATAACAATACTGGCAGTCACACACGTACCGAACGGCACACGGCGGCGGTTGAGCAAATGGGCACGCAAGGCAAACCCGCTGGCTCCCAGCGAAGAAACCGCATAGTTAACCGTCGTAGAAACAAGCGCAATGCCGATAGCCGCTCCCTTGCCGATACGGCGGCCCATAATACGCAATACTTCATACAAACTCATTCCCATCGCCACGTAAATAAGCACGGAAGAAATAACCGACAGGAATAAATATTTAATCTGTACGTTTTGCCAAATTTTTACAAAACTATCCTTGGCTTGATAAATCATTATTGCCAACACACCTAAGGATAAAAGTATCCCCAACGCATACAAGGAATATCTAAGTGATTTTTTCACAGTATAAAACTCCAAAAAAGTATTTAATAAATTATATAATTTATTTAAGGTAAAAAAGAACTTTCCCCGCAAGTGTTTTGCGGTTATTTTTTTCTAACAGGGTTTAACATGAAATCAATCAAAGTCATCGGCGCCAAAGGCCACAACTTAAAAAACATTACGGTAGAAATACCCAAAGACAAAATGACCGTCGTAACCGGGTTGTCCGGCTCGGGCAAAAGTTCACTCGCCTTTGATACCATTTATGCCGAAGGCCAACGCCGCTACGTAGAAAGCATGTCTGCTTATGCGCGGCAATTTTTGGAACTCATGGAAAAACCCGATGTGGAACATATTGAGGGGCTTTCCCCCGCCATTTCCATTGAGCAACGCAACCCGTCTAAAAATCCGCGATCTACCGTTTCTACCGTTACGGAAATTTACGATTATCTGCGTTTACTGTTTGCGCGCGTAGGGAAACGTTACTGTCCGCATTGTGGGCGGCCGGTGGAAACATGGAGCGTACAAGGTATTGCACAAGATATTCTGAAAAAATTTGCGGATAAAACACTTTACATTTTATCCCCCGTCGTACGCGGGCGTGCCGGAACCTACGAAGAATTATTTGCCAAATTCAAAAAAGAAGGATATGTCAAAGCGCGCGTGAACGGAACGATTATCACATTAGACCAAGTACCGACGTTAGAGCGTTATAAAAAGCATACCATTGAACTGGTGGTAGATGAATTTTATGTGGACGAATTTGACCGTGAGCGGCTTGTAGAAAGTTTAGAAACCGCCTTAAAATATGCGCAAGGGTTGGTGCATATTTTGGAAACGGACGGAAAAAATCCGGTTGATTTTACGTATAGCGAAAGTAACGCCTGCGCGCATTGCGGTATTGGGTTTAGCGAATTAGAGCCGCGGCTGTTTTCGTTTAACTCGCCGTATGGTGCGTGTCCGGAGTGTAATGGGCTTGGCGTTAAAATTGAAGTGGATGAACAACTGGTGGTACCGAATCCGAATTTAACCTTAAACGAAGGGGCGATAGAGGCTTGGGATAACCCCGTTACCACACGTACCCACCGTTGGAAAAGTTCGTGGAGCGGCTACTATTACGATATCTTAAAACAGGTTTGCCGCCAACAACATATTTCCATGACCACCCCGTGGAAAAAACTCCCCAAAGCACAACGTGATTTATTATTATACGGTACCGGTAGTGCCACCTATACCTCTATTATTTCCGGTGGCGAGCAAGAGTTTGAAGGCGTAATTACCAACCTAAAACGCCGCGTAGCCGAGTCGGAAAGTGATTTTGTGAAAGAAGAAGTTACCCAACGTTTCATGCGCGAGATTGAGTGCCCGGTCTGTCAGGGCAAACGCTTAAAACCCGAAGCGTTAGCGGTAAAAGTGGACGGCAAAAACATAGATGAAATTACGTCTATGCAGGTATCGGCCGCCAAAGCGTTTTTTGACAAAATTCACTTATCTGAAAAAGACAAAATTATTGCCAAAGACGTGCTTAAAGAAATTCGTGCGCGGTTAGATTTCTTAAACAGTGTGGGACTTTCCTATTTAACGCTTAACCGCAAAAGCCAAACACTATCGGGCGGCGAAGCGCAACGTATCCACTTGGCTACGCAAATCGGCTCCGGGCTGACGGGTGTTTTATATGTACTGGACGAACCGACTATCGGCCTTCACCCGCGCGATAACGACCGCTTAATTGCTACGCTTAAAGACTTGCGCGACTTGGACAACACGCTCATTATTGTAGAACACGATAAAGACACCATTTTATCATCTGATTATGTAGTAGAACTTGGCCCGGCCGCGGGAGAAAATGGCGGACAAATTGTAGCCGCACAACCTACCAAAGATTTCTTGAAAAATAACACTTCGCTTACCGCCTCTTACTTAAACGGACGCAACTTGATTTTGCCGCGTGAAAAGCAACGCAAAGGCAACGGTAAATTTTTAACGATTCACGGCGCGCGGCAATTTAACTTAAAAGACATTGACGTCAAAATTCCGCTCGGCAAATTCGTCTGCGTAACCGGTGTGTCCGGCTCGGGCAAAAGTACACTTGTGCACCAAATTTTATACAAGGCCCTTGCACGCAAATTCTATGGAGCCAAAGATGTCCCCGGCGATCACGATATTATCAAAGGGTTAGATAACATTGACAAGGTAATCATCGTGGACCAAAGCCCTATTGGCAAAACGCCTCGCAGCAACCCGGCAACATATACAGGTGTATTTTCGCACATCCGCGATTTATTTGCCCAAATGCCCGAAGCCAAACGGCGCGGGTACAAGCCGGGGCGGTTTTCGTTTAACGTCAAAGGCGGACGTTGTGAAAAATGTCAGGGTGACGGTATTTTGAAAATTCAAATGCAATTCTTGCCTGACATTTATGTAAAGTGCGAAGAGTGCAACGGACAGCGTTTTAACGAAGATACCTTGCAAGTAAAATTTAAAGGCAAAAGCATTGCCGATGTGTTAAATTTAAGTGTATCGCAAGCACTGGAATTTTTTGACGCTATCCCCAAAATCAAACGCTATTTGCAAACGCTCAACGATGTGGGACTCGGTTACATTAAACTGGGGCAAGCGGCCACAACTTTATCGGGCGGTGAAGCGCAACGCGTAAAATTAGCCGATGAACTTTCTCGCAAAGGTACGGGCAACACGCTCTATATTCTAGACGAGCCGACAACCGGGCTCCACTTTGCGGATATTGATAAACTTTTACACGTCTTACACGATTTAGCCGACCGCGGAAATACCGTGCTAATTATTGAGCATAATTTGGACGTAATCAAAACGGCCGATTGGCTGATTGACCTCGGACCGGAAGGCGGCGACAAAGGCGGACAAATTGTATGTGAAGGCACGCCGGCCGACGTTGCCAAGTGCGCTAAATCTTATACAGGCAAATACTTAAAACCGGAATTGGACGCGGTAAAAGATTATTTGAAAATTCACCCAAGAAAAGAACTTTCCAAAGGGAAGTCTTCTAAAAAGTAAAACCGTTTTAGAATGTTCCGCCGTTCGAATTAAATTGGTTACAAAGTTTTTTCTGCAAATTGGAAGCCGTTGGATAAGCATTGCAACGAACACGTCCGGGATCGTCTTGACGAACATAAAAATAATACAAATCGCCGTTCGGCTGTTCACTTGTTACCCGCTGGGCTACCGCTAAATTGACATCAGGATTTGACATAGAAGATCCCCATCCGTTCGGGGAATAAATAAAATCTTTGGTACGCCAACGCCCGGTAAGCCACCCTGAAGTAATCAATGTACCGGGTATATCTATGGCCAGTAATTCCATTTGATCGGCATTCAAATACTCTCCGCTGGCCATGTGATACACTTCATGTGCATTAGCAATCGCCCGCGTTAAAGTGACGGCTTCACTCATACGCGCTTTTTCCACAACTTTTTGATATTGTGGCAACGCCACCGCTGCCAATATACCGATAATAAGCACTACCACCAATAATTCAATCAAGGTAAAACCGTTTGAACATGCTTGGATATAATTTTTCATAATAAGCCTCCTGTTTTTAATTACTTAAATAATGGCATCCAATAGAACGTTTATTACGCAGCGCCGCGTATGCAATCAAAAGTCCTGTCTGTGTACCGTTACGCAAATCTAATAACTCTTGGCACAAGGCCGCGCCTTTATAAAAAGCGTTAATTTCGTTGTGTAAGTGGCGCAAGATTTTTTCCGCACGACTTAAATGCGTAGCACTTCGCATCAAGCCCACATAGTTCCACATGGTACTGCGTAAAGTAGATAAATCTTGCTTAATTAAATTAAGGTCGGGCTTTTCGTTGGGCAGGACCCAATCTTTCGGTGTCGGGATACGAAATTCGTGAGCGGCAATTTCTTGAGCGTCCGCATGGGCGCACAAATATCCCATGGCTACCGCCTCTAACAAAGAAGTGCTGGCCAAACGATTCGCGCCATGATAGCCGGTGCACGCCGTTTCGCCAATGGCATTTAAGTGGCAGATGTTTGTCCGTCCGTCGGGCGTAGCATAAACGCCTCCGCAAAAATAGTGCGCGGCCGGAACAACCGGAACGGGTTGTTTGGTTAAATCAAAACCTTCTTCCAAACATTTGTGATAAATGGCCGGGAAACGCTCTTTGGTTTCCTTGGCCGGGCGGTGGGAAATATCCAAATATACACAATCGTGCGACGTATTAAGCCGTTCTTGTTCAATCGCACGCGCTACGATGTCACGCGGGGCTAAATCTTTAAGCGGGTGGTATTTTTCCATAAACGCTTCGCCTTTTACGTTACGTAAAATAGCCCCTTCGCCACGCAACGCTTCGGATAAGAGAAAACTTTTTCCTTTGGCAAATACCGTCGGGTGGAATTGCACATATTCCATATTCATTACACGCGCACCGACGCGATACGCCATGGCAATTCCATGCCCGTACGAGTGTGCGGCATTGGTGGTATGACGGTAAATCTGTCCGACTCCCCCCGTTGCTAAAATCGTTTTTTTGGCGGTAACGGCAAACACTTCACCGGTTTGGTTATCCAACACATACGCGCCGAAAACGGTTAACGGTTCATACCTATCCATAATATCCGTGGAACTATGCGAAAAGGTAAGCAAATCAATAGCGGCGGCATTTTCGCGCACCGTAATAAGCGGATTTTTGCGTACGGCTGTTTGTAAGGCAGATAATAATGCGTGCCCCGTCGTGTCTTTAGAATAAATAATACGGTTTTTGCGGTGTGCGCCTTCGCGTGTAAAACGCAAGGCATGTTTTTCATCGCGGTCAAAATTTACATCCAAATCGTGTAAGAAAATTTCTTCTATGGCTTTACATCCCGCTGTGGACAATTCCCGTACAGCGCGTTCATTGCAAAGGCCTGCCGTAGCCATGCGGACATCTTCTAATAAATCTTCTAATTTTAATTGAGGCTCGTAAACAATGCCGCCTTGGGCCAAATCGCTATTGGCTTGGCTCATTTCACCACAACATAACAAAAGCGTATGCAAGCCGTTTTTGGCGGCTTCGTGCGCATATACACAGCCGGCAAGTCCGGCCCCTATCACTAAACAATCGGTATGAATTATCCGCATAACTTTATTTTACAAAAAAAGGCCCTTTGGTTTTACACCAAAGGGCTGAAGAAAAAAGATCTTACTTGGTACACTTAGCCACGCTCGTTGCACACACCGTGGAGCTGGTTGTTCCCGAGCAATTCGGATATCCGGCAGAAATGCATAAATCTTTGCCGCCGTCATTGTAATAAATACACTCGGCACGTTTATGCCGGTTGCTACCAAACTCGCTGGAATAGGCCCGAACAGCATAATCGCCTACTTGCGTTCCTTTTCTGCGTTGGGCATCGGTAAAACCGCCATTGCAAATAGTTGTTTCAAAAAATTTAGTTTTAATACAGTAATCGCCACAACTGGTTTGGTTTGGAAAATCTATATCAGTTTTATTGATGGTCGGATATTGGGCATCGGTAGTTAACGGATTATCTGCATAATACCGATTGACCGATTCCATGACCGCAGTAGCCGCCATAAGCCCGTCAGAAAACCGGCTGCGTTCTACGGCTTTTTTATAGGATCCCGCCCCAATGGCTGATAAAATCCCTAAAATAATAACTACCGCCATAAGTTCCGTTAAAGTAAACCCGGCCTGAAAAAAAGATTGTTTCTTAGACATAAAATTCTCCGTGTTAAAAGGATATATTTTTATTATACCCTTTTTTGAATAACTTGCAAGCCCCGCATAAAAAATTTGAAAAAATCCGTTAAAACCGATATACTGTAAAAAAGGAGTCTTTTTATGAAAAAAAACAAATTAGGTTTTACCTTAGTTGAATTATTGGCGGTGGTACTGATTATCGGCATTTTAACGTCAATCGGTTTGCCGCAATACCGTCGGTCAGTGTCCCGCGCGGAAGCCATGGAAGCCATGGTGAATTTGCGTACTATTTTTGATTCGGCCCGCCGTTTTCGCGCCACCAATTCCGAATCCCCCAAACGATTAAGAGGATTAGATGTTTCCTTTTTTGATGCCACAGATGAAGATTCGGATGCCTTTGAAATCGGTCGGTTTAAATATGTGTTTCAAAAAGATCAAATTATGGCTTGCCGCATTAACGGAAATTATTGTTTTCACATGTATTATACACGTTCCTTTGAATACAAAACAGAAAAAGGAGAACATATTATCCGCAAAAATTCAAAAGGGGATTTATTTTGCACTATTGAGCCCGGCGGAAAATACGATTGGATATGTGACGCTTTGGGAACGGGAAAACTTGATGACAAAGAATGGATTATTGACCGTTAAGCAACTTGAAATCTTAAAAAAGCCGCCCTATTACCGGGCGGCTTTTTTAATGACGTTTGCGTTTGGAAAAACGACTCGGTTTTTGCGGATGTTTTTTGGGTTTGGCAGTCTGTTGGTTACGCAACGTCTTTTTACTGGCGCCTACTTTGAGTGCGCGAAAAGAAGTAGCAGATTTTTCTTCTAATACCTGCGCGGCACGGGTGGCCTTTTGAAACGTTTGCGGTTTTTTGGAAGGGGCTTGTTGGCGGGCCTGTTTTAGTTCTTCTCCTTGCGGCAAATACACCTCACCCGACGCTAACAGTTCTTTAGCCCTCGCAGTGGCTTTAGACGGGGTTTGTATGATTTTTTTACGGCGGCTTTTGGCATGGGCCGTGCCTTCTTCTTGCGCTATAAATTTAGGGGCAGGTAACGGCTCTATCGTTTTTTGTACCGTACGTACCGGGGAAGCAAATTGCATCGCGCGGCAAATATCTTTCCATTTATCTTCATCTCCCGCGATAAACGAAATAGAATTTCCCACGGTATTTATCCGTCCGGTGCGGCCGATACGATGGATATAATCTTCGGGCGATTGCGGTAAATCGTAGTTAATGACATGGGCGATATGCGGTACATCAATGCCGCGTGCAGCCACATCGGTAGCAACTAAAACGCGTACCGTTCCGTTTTTGAAAAACTCCAGCACTTGCCGACGGCGGTTTTGGCGCAAATCACCGTGTAAAGCGTTACATTTTTGCCCGTATAATTTAAGTTGTTTGGCCAAGCGTTCCGCCCCGTGGCGTGTGCGTACAAATACTAAAATTGACCCGGCCCGCGTATTAAGTTCGTGCAGCAACTGCGGCAATTTTTCGCGGATATCCACCCGAACAATTTCTTGTAACACGAGTTCCGCCGGCTTTACCACAGAACCGATTTGCACACGAACAGGGTTACTTAAAAATTCTTTGGCAAGTTGTTTTACTTCGTTAGGCAAAGTGGCAGAAAATAATAAAGTATGACGCGGAGCCGGAAGCACACTAACAATGCGGCGCATATCATCAATAAAACCCATATCTAACATACGGTCGGTTTCGTCCAACACCAGCGTATGGGTTTGGCGCAAATCAATACTTTTACGTTGCAAATGGTCTATTACGCGCCCCGGCGTAGCGATAATCATACGCGGGTGACGGCGCAAATCGGCAAATTGTTTATGGATATTATCCCCCCCGATAATTAACGCGGCAGGTAATGCAACATCAGCGCACAGTTCTTGCCACCGTTCAAACGTCTGTTGGGCCAACTCACGCGTGGGCGACAAAATCAGCGCATTTTCATTAGAGCGCTCTTGCAAGCGGGCCGCCAGCGGCAATAAAAAGGCAAGAGTTTTACCGGTACCCGTCGGCGCCGTAACAAGTTCATCCCGCCCGCTTAACGCATCTTTTATAGCACCTTCTTGAACAGGCGTGGGCGTAACAATAGACAACCGTTTCAGCGCGGTTTGTAAAAATTCGGGGAGCAATACAAATACAGAAGGATTCGTCATTTTTGGGCCGCCTCACATTCTTCATTTAAGCGCAACCAATCTTCTTCGGCATCTTTTAATTGAGAGGTTAAAAGGGCCAGTTCAATACTGCTATCAGCCGAGTAGGCCGATACTAATTGTTCTTCTAAAAGTTGTTTACGCGCGGTCATTTGGGCAATTTTTTCGTCCAACGCACGAATTTCTTTTTTAAGCGGAGCGAGTTTGGCACGGCGTTCAGCCGCTTGTTTACGGGCCATTTCTTTAGAAGTCATCTTGTCGCTTGCCAAATCGTTACGATTATTATTTTTTAAGAGTTGCGCTTTATAATCTTCCAAATCGCCCATAAAATTCTCACACGTGCCGCGGCGAACAATCCACAACGTATCGCATGTCAGTTCTATCACGTGTAAATCGTGCGTAATCAGCACCACCGCACCGGTATATTCGTTTAAGGCTTCCAACAATGCTTGGCGCGATTGTAAATCTAAATGGTTGGTCGGCTCGTCCAAAATAAGCAAGTGAGGCGCATCTTTGGTAATAAGGGCCAGTAACAAGCGTGATTTTTCACCACCGGATAATTTGCCGATAAGCGTATCCGATTTGTCTTTATTAAGCCCAAACGCGCCCAGTTGCGCACGGATTTGGGTTTCGGTAGCCAACGGCATAACGGCAGAAAGTTGCTCGTACGGGGTTTTTTCCACATCTAATTCTTCCGTTTGATGTTGGGAAAAATAGGCAATCTTCATTTTTTTAGCCATCGTCATTTTCCCGCTCATTAAAAGCAATCGGTGCGATAAAATTTTGGCCAGCGTAGATTTCCCGTTACCGTTAGCCCCCAGTAAAGCGATACGGTCATCGGGCTCAATACGCAAATTAAGATTTTCCAAAACGGGCGTTTCATTATATCCTGCCACGCCGCCTTCTATCGTTACCAGTGCATTTTGCAAACGCTCGGGTGACGGAAATTCAAAATGACTTTGCGGATCTTTGGGAATTTGCGGTGCAGCGCCGAGTTTTTCAATCATTTTGATACGGCTTTGTGCTTGTTTAGCCTTGGTGGCTTTGTAGCGGAAACGGTCCACAAACGATTGTAAATGCGCCACCACGCGTTCGTGTTTGGCCGCGGCCAGTTTGGCGCCTTCAATGGCGGCGGCGCGGGTGCGTTCATACGTATCGTAATTGCCGTTATAGAGTTTTAATTGCGTATCTTCCACGTGAATAATTTTATCGCAAAGGCGGTTTAAAATATGACGGTCATGGCTGATGATAAAAACGGTTTTATCCAAACGGGTTAAATAATTTTCCAACCACAGGGCTGTTTCCAAATCCAAGTGGTTAGTCGGCTCGTCTAGCAAAAGGCAGTTGGACGGTGCATACAAGGCAGCCGCCAAATTGGCACGTACCTGCCACCCGCCGGAAAATTCTTTAAGCGGGCGTGTAAAATCGGTATTTAGAAAACCAAGACCGCTTAAAATAGCACTGGCGCGGGCTTGTGCACTGTGTGCGCCCAAAAACTCAAGCCGGTCAAAAACTTCCGCCATATGTTCACCGGAAATTTGGGGATTTTCCAATTCTTTTTCTAAACGCGTAATTTCTGTATCGGCCGATAACACATACGAAAGCAAGGCTACTGACGGATCTTCAATTTCCTGCGCGACAGATACAATTTGCGTACTGCGTGAAATTTCTATTTTTCCCCCGTCGGGCGAGAATTTTCCTTCTATAAGTTTAAAAAGCGTACTTTTGCCACACCCGTTCGGACCGACAAGCCCTACCTTTTGGCCGTCTTGAATCATCACAGAGGTATCTTCAAACAAGGTACGCAAACCGAAATGAAAGGAAAGATTTTGAATATCTATCATAGATATATTTTACTAAATTTCTCCGTCTGATACCGACGAAGAACAAACGGCTCTGTGCCTTTCCGACGTAAAATACATAAAACCGTTTTTATTTGTTTTACGCGCGCACAATACAAATTTGACTTTTGGCGAAATTTGATAAAATAAAGGCGGAGTTTTCGGTATGGTTCGCGAGTTTTTATCCCTTGATTTTTACGGCGGCGAAATTATCGCCGCTCTTGTTTCCTTAGATGAAGAAACCGACACGTTGCGGTTGCGCCACGTTTTGCGTAAATCGTGCAAATCGTTTGCCGGAGCCCTTGTGCGCGATATGGATGGCGCCCAGCGTGAATTAACTGCCGTATTTAACGATATTGCCCAATACACTGTCAATCCGCTAACCGTACTGGTAGGGCTTCGCGGGCCGTTTTTGTCATTCAAACACTCCAGCGGCTGTGAATCTATCGGTGCACGTCACAACCGTATAGGCACCCACGAAATTGAAGCGGCCTTGCGCGCTTCCATTCCTACGACTTTAAACAATCAAATCGATGTAGTGGATGTATTTGCCCAATCATATATTATTGACGGAAACGAAAATATCATCAACCCCAAAGGAATAACCGGATTCACCCTAGAGGCCATTACCTTTTTAACCATGGCCCTTTCGTCGCATGTAGAAACCCTTTCTAATGTGTTTCGTGCCTGTGATTGCACCGATTTTCAGCTCTGGCCGACCATTGTGGCGCAGGCAGACCGATTAGTAACCGCCGGTGAAAAAACCGCGGGAGCGTTACTGCTGGATATCGGGCAAAAATCGTCTTCTGCCGCACTGTATTACCAAGGTATTTTAATGGACGCGCGCGAAATTGACTTTGGCATGGAACGTTTAGCACAAGCCGTAGCCGATTTACTGCAAAACGATTTGGAAACTGCCAAGGACGTTCTGAAAACTTATGAAATAGGAACGGACGAAGTGGTGGACGAAGTGTTGGAAGATGCCCATTTAAATTTACTACACGCGCTAAAAAAAGAATTGTTACAATCGCCGGAATATGTAAAACACCGCCCAAACACCCTTGTACTCACCGGGACAGCCATTGATAAAAATATGATTAAAATGTGTAAACAAATTTTTGAAATGCGCAAAGTTCGCCCGGCACACATTGATGATTTACTGACCGATTGCGGCCCGGCCGATTTACCCGTTTATTCCGGTGCCATTTCGCTTATCAGCCACGCACTTGCCCGCGAAGAACAAGAACATGGTATTACCCAAGAAAAACCCGCCGGACTGCTCGACGGGCTTTGGTCTAAATTCGGGGAATTGTTTTAGAACAATTTAATTAAAATAATAGACGGCGTAAGAATTTTCCGCTGTTCCCGAACCGGAATTATGGGTCGTTTTGTAAGTTACATTTTTGCATAATTTATTAGCATATGTATCGCCACTTTTTGCATAGCAGGAAATCCCCCCACCCGCCGGAGATTGAGAAAAATTTTCATTACCGTTAGTATAAAATGCATAGAGTAGTATATTGGCAATTTTATTATCAGCAGCTATAAGGCCGTTGGCCGATCCGCCACCAGTATTTCTATGCAAAGCGATTGTCCATCCGTCGGGGGAAGTAATTACATTAGAGTTAACTGTTCCCGGTAACGTAACGGCTAATACATCCCAATCTTGAGTATAGGTATTATTGGCTAAATAATATGCTTCTTGGGCTTCCATCACGCCTTTAACCATGGCTACCAATTTCATCAGCCGCGCTTTATCCACCGCCATACGATATTGCGGCAAGGCCACACTTGCCAAAATGCCGATAATCAAAACTACCACTAATAATTCTATTAACGTAAAACCACTTAAACGGCTCTCTATTTTCATAACAACACTCCTTGGTATGATTTTAGTTGAACAAATATATTTAACAAAAAAAAAACAAATGTCAAATAATATTTTGCATCCCAAAAAAAATCTCCGGTTTCATACCGAAGATTTTTTTGAATATAAGAACGGCTATTATTTCAACTTTTCAAGCAGCGTGGGGATAATTTCGTATAAATCCCCCACCACGGCGTAATTGGCCATTTTCATAATCGGCGCATTAGGGTCTTTGTTAATAGCTACGATAACAGGCGAACCGCTAATACCCGCCGTATGATGTGTTTGCCCCGAAATTCCACAAGCGATATATAACTTCGGCTTGACAGTTTTTCCGGTAACACCGATTTGACGTGAATTATCTATCCACCCATTATTTACTACCGGTTGTGTGCATGCCACTACCCCGCCTAAACCGTCGGCCAATTTTTGCAGTAAATTAAATCCTTCTTTCTTTCCGACGCCGCGTCCCCCCGCCACGATTACTTCGGCTTGCGAGAGATCCGTTTCCCCGGCCTGTTTGCCGACTGACGACACTTGTTTGGTGTGATAATCACGTAACAGGTCATCAAGCGTACCCGTTTGACGGGCCGGCGAAGGCTCTGCCGACGGCGTATTGACACTATATTCTTTGATAAGCGCGGTCAAAATTTCGTTCTTTTGAATATGGACGGTACCTTCGTAGATTTGGGTTACTTTGGCATCCCGCATATATTTTTCAAGCGGAAAATCGCGCATATATGCAATTCCGCCGCACAGGGTAACGCACTCGTCGGCCACTTCCATAGCCACGTTAGAGCAAAACAATTTGGCTTCGGCGCTGTATTTCGTCCAACGCGCCACTTTTAATTTTTTAAGTTCATCGTGGATAGACGTGCCGTTGGCGATAGCGTTTCTGACTGCCGGCAAAAATTCTTTATCCATCCGATGCGTTAAATTATACACAAACGCACGTCCGGCTTCGGTTTTGGCAGCCAATTCGGCTACTTTGTGACCAAGTGCCTGAAAAGTAATAAGCGGCTGCCCGAATTGCTTACGGGTGCGCAAATACGGAATCGTAATATCAAGCGCCCCTTGCGCAATACCCACCGCTTGCGCGGCTACGCCGGGACGGGAATAATCAAGCGTTTCTTGCAAATAAAGAAGCCCGCGGCCTTCACTACCGAGCAAATTTTCTTTCGGCACACGCACGTTATCAAAAATCAGTTCATACGTCGGGTTAGATCGGATACCCATTTTCGTTTCTTTTTTTCCGAACGAAAACCCCGGCGTGCCTTTTTCAATTACGAGTAACGAAATGCCACGCGCACCGCGGCTGGGATTGGTGTTGACGGCTACCGTATAAAAATCGGCTTCTTTTCCGCCGGAAATAAAGTGTTTGGCACCGTTAACAATATAATAATCGCCATCTTTGATAGCGGTAGTTTTTAAGGCGGTAGCGTCCGAGCCGGCTTCGGCTTCGGTTAAGGCAAAAGCCCATAATTTTTTCCCGCTGGCTAAATCAGGGCACCACCGTTCGCGCTGTTCTTTGGTGGCGGCTAAATACATAGGGATTGCGCCCAGAGCGCTTGTTCCCGTCGTTAAAGCAAGCCCCGCACAACCGCGCGAAAGTTCTTCAAACGACATGGCTAAACACGTAATTCCCCCGCCGCGGCCGCCATATTCCGGCGCCAGCCACAAACCGAACATGCCCGCTTTACGGTATTCGTCTAACATCACGCGCGAAAACTGCTCCTTTTCGTCCATTTCGGCACGCAAGGGTTTAATTTTCTTTTCCACCAACTCGCGGCTGGTGTTTAATACTTCTTGCTCTAATTCGTTAAGTGCGTGGTCCATTATTTTTTCTCCGCGGGCTTTCTAAACGATTTTCTGCGGCGGAAGAAACGGCGTTTGCCACCGTTCTTTTTAGTCGGCGGGACTAAACTGCGGTATAATCTTTCCTGTTTTTTCACCATCGTAGAAATGGAAAATTCGGAAAAATCACGGTGATCTATCGCGCTTTCAAAACGGGAACGTAAAGCCCCGTGCCGCAAGAGTACTTTAAGTTTTTCGGCAAACATATTGATATCATTTGTCGGCACCAGAAAACCGGTTTTATTATTCGTAATAATTTCGCTGATACCGTCCACGTTATAGCAAACGGCCGGCACGCGCATAGCCATCGCTTCCAAGAGCGACATCGGCAATCCTTCCCGCAACGAAACACTGGCAAACACATCGCTGATGGCTAAAAGTTCAAGCGGATCGTTACGCCAACCGGGGAATAAAACTTGCTTTTCAATACTTAAATTTTGCGCCAAATTTTCAGCCGTCTTTTTCAAAGGGCCTTCGCCGGTGAAAATAAAATATACATTCTTCATTTGGCTGAGCACTTTATAGGCAGCCAACACAAAATGCACCGGGTTTTTAAGCGGCTTAAAATTGGCCAGCGCCAACACGACTTTAGCATTAGCGGGAATTTTCAAAGAGGCCTTTTTGGCAACCGGATCAAATTTAAGCGGCAAAATCGGGTTAAAGTTAATGCCGGCGCGTATTAGTTCCGTACGTACGTTTTTAACAATACCTAATGCTTTGGCTTCGTCGGCATTTTTGCGCGATACAAAGACCAAAACATCTGTTAATTTAGCACAAAATTTTTCCACCGTTACGAAAAACTTAAATTGTCTTTCACCTTGTTCTTTAGCAAATCCCAACCCGTGGAAAGTGTGAATTACTTTGGCCTTGCGCCAAAAAACACGTGCAGCGATACGGCCTAATACCCCCGCTTTAGGAGCATTGGTATGGACGATATCCGGTTTTACTTTGCGTAAGACACGCCCCATTTGCAACAACGCAATACAGTCATGAAAGAAATATTTGATATGCGTATCGTGGCGTAAAGCGGAGATAAAAAAGACATGATCTTTATCTCCTTTAATTTTACCGTCTAACCGTCCGCCGGGGCCGGTGGCTAAGAAAGGCTCAAACTGTTGCTTATTTAAGTTTTTTACCGTCATCAGCACACTGGCTTGTGCCCCGCCTTGATCCATGCGGGTAATAAAGTACAACACTTTTGTTTTTTCCATTTACTTTACCGCTCCTGTTTGGGTGTTCAAGATGCGCGCCTGCGGGAAATAATACTTAATAATGGCCATAAAGTCCGCACCTTGTTTGGCTAAACCGTCTGCACCGCGTAAGCAAAGGCCGTTTCCTAACCCGGTATCATAACCGCGCACCAAGACGCTTTTGATATTTTTCCCTTTGTATAATGGCACGATATCAAACAGGTTGGAGCGCATAGTCCCCGCACTTAACACAAAAGCGGTTTCTTGCGGAGTTTGGGTTTCGTATGTCCCTTTGCTTCCTTCAAAACGCATAGACAAAATGCGGCCGGTAGGCGATAAACGCACCGGAGTCATCGCACGCAGTTTGCCGATGTTTTGTTGGTAGGCCAAACGGTTTTCAATGTCTTGAGCGTCATACAAATAGATCCACTTGATACCGGCCCATTGGGTAGGATCATGCGGGCGGGAATATAAGTCCGCCGGCGGATTGGATAAAACATATTTGCTGACGTTTGCGGGTGAGAAAACATAACCCGGATCAGACGCGCTGTTTTTTACTGTTTCCGCCCCAAGCACCCCGCAATCGGCATAATATCCGGCGGGAGCCTGTGTCAGTTGAACATGGCTGGAAGTTTTAGACGCGTCTAATAAATCTTTGAAAATCAAATTGATACCTTCAAAATGGAATTCTTCATCATTGTCGGTAATGTGATACGGAGCGGAAGAACGGGCTTTTACGGTAGCCAATAAGGCCGAGCGAAACACTACCGCCAGCGCCGTTAATGCTTCTTTGTGCTTAATTTCTTGGACTTGGGTAGCCAACAAGGCGGGAATCAAATCTTCCGCATAGACGTTGTTAATTAACGTAAACCCGGCCGCAGTAGGTACAACCGTTAGAGAACCTTTCAATTCTTTATCACTGAAATTAGCGGCAAACATACTGCTTGCACGCACGTTACGCACGAGCAACGTGTGTTTGTCTTTGACTAATGAAAATGTAAAAGGACGTTTGGCGGAAAACTCTACATGCCCGCGGTTATCGGTTACGTCTACGCCTCCCGTTACAGGGTTAAACACAATGGTTTTTTCAATATAGCCGGGGATATGCAATACTTCGCCTAATTTATCATCGGTAATTTTAATAGCACCCGACCCGAGTACCGAGACCGCTTGTAAGGTTTGTACTTCACGTGCATTATTAGCATATAATCCCATGCGGACTAACGTAGATGAGGTAGAAGGCATTACATGGACAATCGGTTGTTCTAAACGCAGATAAAATAAATAGTCCATACCTTTATCGCCAAACTCTTGTTCGTATTGGGCTATTTTTTTAGCGAGTTGTTCATTACGGGTATCTAAACTGTATAATGTTGCATAATACTGCCACGCGTGTAAATGGTTTTTTTCCTTCTCGGAAAGTTTGGCAAACAACTTGGCAGCCGCATAATTTTTTTCATCATGAGACAAAGATTGCTGTAAAAATACCGGGGCTAATTTTTTACCGTTTTTAGTTTCCGAAGCAATCCGCCCCAACATATACGATACAAACGAAATGACATAAGGATTAGAAGTATAAAGATATTGCAGTTCAGACGCGGCTTTTTCGCGTTTACCGCTAAAATACAAAGCAAGTGCATTGCCTAATTTAGCCGATGAAACATATTCAAAATCAGCCGTCAAATAGAGTAAATCTTCAAACGCTTTGCGGGCTTTTTTATATTTCCCCGCACTAAGCAAAATCCACCCATGCGTTAATTGAATAAACGGGTCTTCCGGTTGCAACGAAACCGCTTTTGCGATATAGCGTTGGGCTTGTTTAATTTGACCACGTTGCACGGACAGGACGGCCAGTTCCAAATTTGCGGCGGTTGCCAAAGGGACTTCTTCGGCGTTTTCATAGGCTTTTAAGGTAATAAAACATTCTTCTACACTATCAATAATACATTTTTGGGTAACCGCTTTAATTTCGTCAGGCAAAGAATAATCCAACACGCTCTTATAGAGCGCTGATTCATTTAAGTTCCCTACAAACCGGGTAGCGGCCAATGCCGGCTTTGCCCCCGTTTGTGCAGACGGTGCCACGTCAGGAGTTACTTGCGCCCACGCAGCGATACTACCTAAAAAAGAAAGTCCCAAAACGATATAATTTCTCATATAGCAATTATACCATAATACACCGGTAGGGTTTATGTTTTTCCCACCCCGACAAATAACCCCCGGGCAGAATGCCCGGGGGTTGAGGTTAAAACCGTTTATCTAGTTAGCAACTACAAAACGGTTTTTTCCGCGCGCCTGCAACGCGCAGAAATTATTTGTAACTCGCTTGCGCTTTCAAGAAGTCAAACACTTTGCGTTCGGTAAGCGTCGCCAAGATGTGTTCTTTGCGTTCATCAAAAAACGCTTTAATTTTCTTCTCGTCCGATTTGTTTTGGGAAGACGAAAGGCTCTTATCTAATTCGGCTTTCCAATCTTCCTCGGTGGCTTGCAAGTTTTCTTTTTTAGCAATCGCGTGAACAATGTATCCAATACGCAAATCTTTTTCTACCGTCGGGCGGATGCGTTCTTCAAACGCTTTGTGTTGCTCAGCGGTTAATTGTTCCGGTTTAATTTGCGTCATATTGTGCACGAAATTGTGTAACGAAGATTCCGTATATTCTTCTACCAAACTTTGCGGCAACGCAAAATTATTCATTTTAACTAAGTGGTTTTCAATTTGGGCCACTTCGTCGCGTTGGGAGTTTTGTTTGGCTTCGGCATCTAAACTTTCTTTGACTTTCTTTTTAAGTTCGTCTAAAGTTTCAAAACCCATATCTTTGGCGAAACTATCATCCAAATTCGGTACGATTTTATTTTTAATATCGTCCACCGTTACATGGTAAGAAATGGTATCGTTGCCTTCTTTGGTTTGCACGTCTTTTTCATCGCCTTTCTTAAGGCCGATTAACGCTTCTGCTAAACCGGGCATGGTTTGCGGAGCAGACATATCCACCAGTTCGCTATCGGCACTTAATTTATAATCGTCTTGACCGTTGCGTTGGCCTTTGTAATGGATGACCGCATAGCATTTATCGTCAATGGTAGCACCTTCTTGGGCGCTTTCCAACCGGGCATTAGCATCTAAAACGCGGTTTAGATTTTCTTCCACGTCTTTATCGGTAGCAGTATCGGATTTTTTGGTAATTTCAATACCTTTATAATCTTTTACTTCAAATTCCGGCGCCACATCTACCGCCATTTCAAATGAAAATGCGGTATTGTCTTTGAAGTTGGCAAAATCAGCTTTGGTTAAGGTAGGAACGCCAACCGCATCCAATTTAGCATCGGTCACAGCCGAACTGATAGCGGCTTTAACCGTTAAATCTAATGCGCGTTCTTTAATATGTCCGGCAAAATTTTGTTTCACTAAATCAAGCGGTACTTTACCGGCGCGGAAACCTTGCATTTGAGCGCGGGATTGTACTTGTACGGCAGCATTTTGAAAACTTTTGGTTACTAATTCGGCACCGGCTTCTACCGATAACGTTACCCGGCAACCTTCTTTACTGAGTTGCTTGGTTTTGACTTCTCCCGCTTGGGCGGTTTTGAAAATGGACATCTTAATACACTCCTTGTTAACCGGACGGGCCGGAAAATATGGACGGAGAGGGACTCGAACCCTCACGGATTATTCCATACGCTCCTAAGGCGTACGCGTCTACCAATTCCGCCATCCGTCCGAATTGTTTTTTAATTTATGAGAACTTCAAAAAGTGGGCCATGTGAGGCTCGAACTCACGACCTTACGCTTAAGAGGCGTCTGCTCTACCAACTGAGCTAATGGCCCTAAAAGTTGACTTCTTTATTATAGCAAAAAATAAGGAACGGGTAAAACTTTTACATTCCAACTGCAGGTTAGGTACCTTTGAAGCAAAAAAAGTATATCATTTTTATACTTCTGAGGCAAAAAACATTTTCGGTTGACAATTCCCCCCGATAAACGCTACAATAAAAATGCGCTGTATTACTTTATTAAAAGGATATTACACATGACTTATTGCAAATCTATTTCTATTGGAGTCTTGTGCGCTGGCCTATGCTTTGCATCCAATGCCTTCGCTCAAGTCTCTTTTAATTTTGAGAACATTGATACAATGCTCACCGACAATCTGCTGGATGAAGCCGCCAAGCGTTATTCATCGGTTATTTTGTCTTTTCACCCGGAACAAGCGACACGTTTAGGTTTCAGTTCGGCTAACAATAAATTAAACACCCGTTCTCAAAAACAAACCACTCAAATGTTGACGGTATTGTACTCAGTGCGAGAATCTTTAAAAGCCATTGATGTCAAACAACTTTCCGAAGCCAAACAGGCCGATTATCAACTTTTGTTGGATAGTATCAATATGACTATTTGGCAAGAAGAACAAGGCCGTTTTCATAATGATCCTTTATATTACACTCAATCGTTAGACGCTATTTATGATTTAATCACCAAATCTATTACGTCCCCCAAACAACAACGTGCCGATTTGGCCGCCCGATTAACCCAACTTCCTCAAGTAGCCGAACAAGCAAAAAACAATGTGACGAACCCGGCTCCGTTTTTAGCGCAATTAGCCATGGAAAAAGCCTATTACGCTTATTTATCTGCCGACGAATGGGAAACCGCTTTACAACCTGACGTAACCGATCCGGATTCCGTCAATCAGGCCAAGCGGTTAGTTTATAATGCCAAACAAGCGGTCAAAACTATGTTTGACCACTTCAAACAACTTTCCCAACAAACCTCCGGCCAAGATTTCCGGTTAGGGAAAGACGCATATTTCTTCATCTTAAAAAATAAATATCAATGGATAGGCAAAAAACAAAATAAATTCTTACGCGAACTGGATAAAGATATTGTTTCAACCCAAACCGCCCTTACCAAAGCATTAGACACGTTCTTGCAACAGGAAGAAGAAAGCGATGAAGTCACCGTCGTGGACGGATTGGAAGCCAAGACGGAAAAACCGGCCAAAAAAAGAAAAAACAAAGATTTTCAACTGCGTAATGCCCAAGATTTTTATGCGGCTTCCGCGCCTTTCATGACGGCAGAGATAGACGAAGTCCCGTTACAAACATTAGACAAAGATGTCCAAGAAGCATTAACGTTTTTAATACAACAAGGGGCTCTACCCAAAAAAGCCATGTTATTTAACATAGACAAAATGCCGCAATACTATGCCTATGATTATGCCTACTTGTTCCAACCGCCGTTTGGAGACCAATTAGATCCCAAACCGGAATTTTTACTCCGTGTACCGACGGGGAACAAACGCACCCAACAAGAACAATTTAATCAAGATTTCAATGCGCCGACACGCAAACTCATGATTAGTAAAGAACTTGTTCCGGGCCGCTATTTGCAAGCGCAAAACACGTTGTCTAATTCCGCCATTCGCCGCTTATTCCCGTCTGAAAGCACGGCTAACGGCTGGTCAGTTTATGCACAGCAAATTGCTAAAGACAACGGTTATTTAAGTTTAGATGAAGAATTACTGTTTGTAGCGTGGAACAATTATTTACGTTCCTTGGCCGCATGGGCAGATGCCAATTTGCACACGCGCCAATACTCGTACACCGAAGCAATGGACTTTTTAACCCAAACCCACGGCTTACAAGAAAAACAGGCGGAAAACATATTAAAATATATCGTCGCCCATCCCGGTGAAGCCGTTAGTTATCAAATCGGGCTAAATGCGTTTAATGCCGCACACGAAAAATTTAGAAAGAAACAAGGCAAGAAATTTAACGAAGCCGATTTCAATGCTAAATTATTCCAAATCGGTAATGTACCGCCGGATATGTTAGAAGATGAATTAAGCCGGTTATATAAACGCGATGCCGAATTGAAAAAATTAAAAGAATCTTTTTAATCGGGCTCAATAAATTCAAAACACCCCCGCCAATTGCGAGGGTGTTTTTTGCTTCTAAGAATCTCATGAAATAAGCCGACAAACAGGTACGACAAAAAGAGATTATCACGTCATTTCTTATAATCCGTTCACACACAGATAGCGGCTTTTTTTGTACAATAATAAAAGAGAAGTTTTTTTCTCATTTTTCCCTAGGGAGTAAAGCATGATTATATTGTTTTTGAATTGTGGTAGTTCCTCTGTAAAATACAGCGTCTATGATTGGGAGCAAAAAAAGAGTTTATGCGCCGGTGGTGTAGAACGGATTGGTATTGACGGCACCCGCCTTACGCAAGACCGCCCCGGTTTCCCGGAATATGAAATTAACCAAAACTGCAAAGATCATAAAGAAGCCATCAATTTAGTAATTAACACCTTGACCGATAAAGAACACGGCGTCATTGAAGATATTAACGTCATCAGTGCCGTGGGTCACCGCATCGTACATGGCGGAAAATTTGCCAAATCAGTCGTCGTAGATCAAAGCGTTATTGACGAACTTCGCAACATTTCCGATTTAGCCCCCTTACACAATCCGGCGCACATTATGGGTATTGAAGCCGCACGCGCACTACTTCCCAACGTTACGCACGTGTGCGTGATGGATACCGCTTTTCACCAAACGATGGAACCCGAAGCCTACATGTATGCATTGCCGCGTAAATGGTACACCGATTATGCCGTACGCAAATATGGTTTTCACGGTTCGTCTGTGCTATACACCTCTCGCCGTGCGGCCGTGTTAATGGATCGCCCGGTAGAAGAACTTAATACGATTGTCTGCCATTTGGGCGCCGGTGCCAGTTTAACGGCTGTACAAAAAGGCCGTTGTATTGACACGAGCATGGGCTTAACCCCGTTGGAAGGGTTAGTCATGGGTTCCCGCTCCGGAGACATTGATCCGTCTGCTTGTTTCTACATGATGAAAAAACTAAACATGTCGCCCGAAGAAATGTATCCGATTTTGAATAAAAAAAGCGGTATGTATGCCTTAACCGGCGACCGTTTTTCCGACCAACGCGATGTACGCAAAGGTATTGAACAAGGCGACGAACTTTGCGAAATGGCCGCGCAAGTACAAGCGCACCGTATTAAAAAATACGTCGGTGCGTATATGGCGGAACTGGGCAGTTTAGATTGTATCGTCTTTACGGCCGGTATCGGAGAGAGAGACCCCGATGTCCGTGCGCGTTCACTGGCGGGACTGGAAAACTTTGGTATTATCGTAGATCAAGAACGCAACCGCGCTGCCAGCACCAATAAAGCAGAGTGCTTGATTTCCGCGCCTAACTCAAAAGTAAAGATTTTTGTAATTCCCACCGATGAGGAAATCGTCGGCGTACAAGATATCGTGGCTATTTTGGAAGGCAAATACGATGTCTATACGAAATTCCGGTATATTTTCCAAGAGAAAAATTACCGCAACAAACTGCGTGATGCAGCGTTTATAGAAGATGTTAAAAAACATCCCGAATTATTAAAAGCGGCTATAAACTTGCCCGAGCAGTTGAAAAACGAATTGAAAAAGTAATGATGCGCCCGTTTGCGTTTTGGCAAGCGGGCGTTTTTACAGACTAAATAAAATTGGAGAAAACCCCATGTTTTTACCGAAAGAAGATAAGTTCTTTGATTTGTTTGACAAGCAAGCGGAAAACATCGTCCGCGCGGCAGAATTTTACCGCAAAATTGCTGAAGAAGGTAGTTTCACGCCGGAAAATGTGCGTAAAATGCACGAATTTGAACACTATGGCGATGAATTGACACATACCACCATTAACAAATTGAACGAAACATTTATTACCCCGTTTGACCGCGAAGATATTTTAGCATTGGCCAACCGGTTAGATGATATTATGGATAACATCTATTTACTGACGAATCACTTTCATCTTTACAAAATCACCACACCGACGGAGTATAGCAAAAAGTTAGCCGCCACGTTAGAGCAAACCACCAAAGCGTTGCAAAAAGCACTGGCTACGTTGCGCCATAAAAAAAGCATGACCGAAACCTTGCGCCAATGTGTGGAAATCAACCGTTTGGAAAACGAAAGTGATGTATTACACGACGAGGCTATTTCGTATTTATTTGAACACGAAAAAGACCCCATCATGGTCATCAAACATAAAGAATTATACGAAATTGCCGAAAGCACCACCGATTACTGCGAACACGTGGCCAATCTGGTGGAATCTATTTTGGTGAAAAATAATTAAGGCAACGATCTATGGCTTGGATTATTTTTCTAATTCTTTTGGCGCTGTTTTTTGATTATCTAAACGGATTTCACGATGCGGCTAATGCCGTTTCCACCGTCATTTCCACGCGGGTACTTTCTCCGCGTTTGGCGGTATGGTGGGCGGCATTTTTCAACTTCGTAGCGTTTTTGATTTTCGGAACAGCGGTAGCAAAAACTATCGGAGCAGGTATCATTTACACCCAATTTATTGACTCCAATTTAGTGTTTGGTGCGCTCATCGGGGCGTGCGGGTGGAATTTGATTACTTGGTGGTTTGGGTTGCCGTCCAGTTCTTCTCACGCGCTTATCGGCGGGCTGATTGGGGCAGGTTTTCTAAAAGGTGGCCCTTCTGCCTTAGTAGCCAGCGGTATTTTGAAAACGGTAGCGTTTATTTTCATTTCGCCGATATTGGGTTTTATTCTCAGCACGGTTATCGGCATTATCGTATTTAATATTGCCAATAACTTTAAGCCCTCTAAAGTGGACGGATTCTTCCGCCGGGCAGAACTTTTTTCCGCCGCGGCCTATTCGTTGGGATACGGCGGTAATGACGCGCAAAAAACGATGGGTATTATCAGCATGTTACTTGTTGGCGGACTCGCCGGAGCGGAAGTGGCCCCACTGCAAGAGTTTTTCTATTCCCACCAAGAGTTAGCCGCCATACGCGCGGGCGAATTTGTGGTGCCGCTCTCGGTCGTCATTATTTGTCAGGGAGCAATTGCGCTGGGGACACTTTCCGGCGGGTGGCGTATTGTAAAAACGATGGGTCAAAAGATTACGCGCCTTCGCCCGGTGGACGGTTTCTGCGCGGAATCGGCGGCAGGTATTTCCATTTTCTTCGCTTCATTTTTGGGAATTCCGGTCAGCACGACGCATACCATTACGGGTTCTATCGTCGGTATCGGTGCCTTGCGCCGTTTATCGGGCGTGCACTGGGGCGTAGCCAAACGCATTGTATGGGCGTGGTTTATTACCATCCCGGCCGCGGCGTTTATCTCGGCCATTGCCTACGAACTCAAAGTCCTGTTGTTTTAGATAAATAGCATAAAATAACATAAAAGAGCCGCCACGCTACATACGTGACGGCTCTTCTATATGAAATACAAGTTTTACCGATGTTTATTAACAAAGGCGGCAGCTTCAATACCGGCTTTGGCGCCACTTCCCGCCGCAATAATGGCTTGGCGGTAGTATTTATCGGCACAATCTCCGGCGGCAAAAATGCCTTCTATGGTCGTATGTGTGCGTTCGTCAGCCAGCACAAGTCCGCTATCGGAAAGGGCCACCAAAGAATCTTTCAGAAACGCCGTTTGCGGAACGGCCCCGATGGCCACAAACACACCGGAAACGTCCAAATCTTTCGTTTGGCCCGTTTGCACATTTTTGACACGCAACCCCGTTACGATGTCGTCGCCCAAAATTTTCTCCGGCACGACGTTTAATACAAATTCAATTTTCGGGTTATTGCGTGCTTGTTCCACCGTTACTTGATCGGCGCGGAACCCTTCGCGGCGGTGCACTAAATAGACTTTAGGGCAAAATTGCGCCAGGAAAAGAGCATCTTCAAAGGCGGTATTTCCCCCGCCCACCACGCACACATTTTTGCCGCGCATAAAGAATCCGTCACACGTTGCGCAAGCCGACACACCTTTGCCGCGCAAATGTTCTTCTTCCGGCAAGTTAAGCCAGCGCGCCTTAGCGCCGGTAGCAATAACAATGCTGGCCGTCTGATAAACTTTTCCGCTGGTGCAGGTAACGGTAAAAGGAGTTTTTTCGCCTTCAATTTTGGCGACTTCTTCCAACGTAAATTCCACCCCCAACCGTTTGCATTGTTTATGCATGGTATCCATGATTTCAAATCCGCCGACGGGATTAACAAAACCCGCATAATTTTCAATTTCGTTGGTCTGTAATAATTGCCCACCGGGTACACTCCCTCCCGCGATGACGGTTTTCAGTCCGGCGCGCACCGCATAAATAGCAGCACTGCACCCCGCCGGGCCCGCCCCGATAATAAGTAAATCTGTTTGTTCTGTCATTTCAAAAACTCCTTAAATAATTTCTCAAAAAATTCTACGGGAAATCCCACCACATTGGTTTTACTGCCTACAATTTTTTCAATAAACGGGTCTTGTTCGTCTTGTACCGCATAAGCACCGGCTTTATCCATGTGTTTTCCGGCCAAATGCAATAATTCTTCGTCGGAAAGTTTGCGGGCTTTGCATTTAGACACATCATGCCCAAATACGATTTTCTGCTCTTTAAGGCACATCACGCACACACCCGTATAAACACTTTGCCACGCCCCGTTTAATTTACGTAAAATACGTACGGCATCGGCCTTGTCTTTCGGTTTGCCGATAATCTCGCCTTTACAAAAAACAAGCGTATCCGCTCCGATAACAACCGCCGCGGGATATTTTTGCGCTACATCAAAGGCCTTTTGTACGGCTAATTCTTTTACGCGCGCCGCGGGACGTTTTTTGGTGCTTTTTTCCGCACATTGGGACGGAATAACATCAAACTTTACACCTAATTTTTTAAGCAATTCAATGCGCCGCGGCGATTTGGACGCTAAGACGATATACATATTATTTCTTTACAAATTTACAAATAATCAAATAGCCGATAATTAAACCCACTAAACCACACACCGTTAAGTGAATACCGAGCGGGTGGATACCTACGCTATATACGCGGGTTAACGCACCGGCCATTTGGGAAGGTAAAAACGAGGCTAATTTTTCCAGCCCGATACCTAATACGCCGCCTAATACTAAAGTCAGTAGTGTAAAAATAATTCCTCTCATTGTGTGTCTCCTTAAATTAACTTAAAGTTATTGTATCTTTTTTTATGGGAACCGGGGCGGTTTGTTTGCCGTCCTCGCTATCTGTTAACGAATAACGCATCCGCCAAAAGCCCACTCCCGCCAACACCGCTACCGCACCGATAATCAGCCACGGCCCGGCGAGCAAATGCGGTGCCACATAATCACCCAACAACCCCGCCGTAAAAAATCCGAGTGCGGAACCCATATTATAAAAAACCATTAAAAGCCCCAAATACCGTCCGCGGGTTTCGCGCGAAGCGATGTTAGAAACCATTGTCTGCTCGCCGGGGGCCACAATCAATTCGCCTACCCCCGCCAAAAACACGCCTAATGCAATCGGCCAAAATGAACCGAAAAATCCTACCGAGCCAAACCCGACCGCATATAAAATACATCCCCAAAACATAGCAGATGAAAGCCGATGTTTTGCCATCCATTTAGAGGCGGCTTGTTGTAAGAAAATTACCACGAGTCCGTTAATCGTAAAAAACCACCCGATAAAATACTCCGGCATCTGTAAATACTGCTTACAATGGATAGATAGCCCGACGACCAGTTGCGAATTAACCGCCGTAATCATCACGACATACAAACAGATTTTGGCAAGGCGCGTATCGGCTAGCGACGTCAGCATAGTGGCAAAACTCGGTTTGCGTGCCCGGGAACGGGTAGCCCGTTTAGAGGTACGGTCTTTAATCAGACGGCCTAAATATAAGATAGTGGTAGCATACAATAATGCCGTAAAATAAAAAGCCATACTGTACGAATAACGTACTAAAAAGCCCCCCACGGCCGGGCCGAGTGCCCACCCGATATTGAGCCCAATACGAATCATGCCAAAGGCTTCCACCCGTTCTTTTAATGTTGTGTGATCGGTCACCCACGCATTAGCCGCCGGACGGAAAAACGCCCCTAAAAAAGTAGTAAAGAAATAACACGTCAGCATCCACCCGGCCTGTGCGTGGAGTTCAATACATAACGCCAGCGAAAACATCGCAATAATTTGGGAAAACAACCCCCACATCATCACGTTTTTTCGCCCGAACGCATCTGCCAGTTCGCCGGAAATCGCACTGGATACACACCTGGATAAGCCGGCCAATGCCACAATAAGCCCCGCCATAGCGGGCGGCAAGTGCTGCTGGCTAATTAAATAGATAGTAAAAAACGGCAAGGACAGCCCATAACCAAATAATAAAATTCCGTTGGCTACAGCCACGAGCCACATGCCTTTTCGGGTAACGGCTTGCATAGTTATATTTTATGAAATTTAGCACCGCGCCGCCTTATTTTGCTAAAAAAAATGGCGTATTAAAGTAAATTTTTGTATAATATGTCAAGGGGTTTTTATGAACAGGGAAGAAAAATTACTCCAAAATTTTCAAGACGTGCAAAATTCCCTGGCAACGGCATGTAAAAAAGCCGGACGTAACCGGCAAGAAATAACCTTACTGGCCGTTACTAAATATGCCCCTGATACCGATGTACTATTTTTGTTGCAACAAGGTCTATTAAAACACATCGGCGAGTCGCGGGTGCAACAAGCACTCAAACGTTGGACAAGCCCGCAGTTTGCAAGTTTTAACGTAGTAAAACATTTAATCGGGCATTTGCAACAAAACAAAGCGGCCAAAGCCGCACAATTTTTTGATTTTATTGATTCGCTGGATAATTTTGAAACCGCGGAAATTTTAGATAAGCACACGCCAGCCGGAAAAAAATTACGGGTGCTTGTGCAAGTAAAATTAACCCAACGCGAAACCCAATCGGGCTTGTCTTTACAAGAAGCGCGCAAGTTGGTTAAACAAATACGCGGGTTAGAAAACTTACAAGCGTGCGGGTATATGGCAATCGCTCCGCAAGGTGCAACGGAAAACGAATTACGTGCCTTATTTGCACCGCTGAAAAAAGCGTTTGACGAGGATTTCCCAAAAGAGCAAGAAAGGTATTTATCTTTGGGAATGAGTGAAGATTTCATGGTGGCTGTGGAAGAAGGCTCTACGTTACCGAGAATTGGCAGCAAGTTATTTACCTAAATTAAGGAGTCGTTATATGATTATTAAAGTCCGTTTAATTCCCACCGCGGGACGCAACGAAGTGATTAGCCGCATCGGTAGCGTGCTACGTGTGAAAATTAAAAATAAAAAGGTAGATGACGAACCGGCCAACGCTCTTATGAAAACATTTTTGGCAGATTTTTTTAACGTACCCGAAACAAGTATTATTATTGTCAAAGGGAACAAAGGCAAAGAAAAAACAGTGGAAGTGCGTGATAAAAGCGAAGAAGAACTCCGTCAAATTATGGACTCTATCCCGTAGACTTTTCCAAGCCGTTTAACGTACACATAAAACACCCCCGATTTCGCTCATACAGCAACCGGGGGTGTTATTTGTATTATCTAGTAATTCCAACCGTATGCTTGCTCCGACCAAGAATTAGGATAAGGGTCATTGGTATCACTTTTGCAAATTTGATAATTGATATCCGAGGCTGTAGGTTTGCTTCCCGATCCCCATGCCAAACAATAAATTTGTCCGGGATCAAAGGCACTGTTTAGAAAGTCTATATAATACGCCAAATAATCACTCTCATTTTTTCTCAATACACAATAGACAACACTCCTGCTTGCATTGCTAACGCTTATCGTACAAGATCCCCACGAAAAACCAACGATATGGTTTCCTTCGTCCACCCATGATGATGGCAGCGAAACGGCCAGTTGTTCAAAATCGGTTGTATAGGTTCCGTTGGCCATATAATAAACTTCCTCGGCATCTGCAATACTTTTCGCAGCGACTTTGGCCTGCGTAAAACGACTTTTCCATACTGCTTTTTGATATTGCGGCAAAGCCACACTTGCCAAAATCCCAATAATTAATACAACTACTAATAATTCAATCAACGTAAAACCTTTTGGACAATCAAAGACCGTATTTTTCATTTTTTTCTCCTTTTAATACAATCAATCATTGAACAAATTTTAACAAAAAAAAAAACCATGTCAAATAAAAATTTCTCACGGATATAAAATTTGCCACACTTTCCCCTTTTTTATATAATGTAATAGGTGAAATTGAGCGGAAAGGCGAAAAAAGTCAGTAAATCAAATGCCTGTTCCGACATCACCAAGGCAAACGCCACCGAGGTATCCTCTACCTTAATTTAGGCGCAAGCCACAGGAGAAAAAATAAATGAGTAATGTATCAATGAAAGCCATGTTGGAAGCCGGTGTGCATTTTGGTCACCAAACTTCCCGCTGGAATCCGAAAATGGGACGCTTTATCTTCGGTGAAAGAAACGGTGTCCATATCTTAGACTTACAAAAAACCGCTAAAGAACTTAAAAAAGCCTGCGCTTTTGTAAAAGAAGAAAGCAAAAAAGGTGCTAAATTTTTGTTCGTCGGCACGAAAAAACAAGCCCAAGAAGCCATTCAAACCGAAGCCGCTCGCTGCGGTGCTTATTGCATCCACGAGAAATGGCTCGGCGGAACGTTAACCAACTTTCAAACCGTAAAAAAATCGGTTGAACGCTTGAACGAACTTGAAAAATGGGAAGCCTCGGGTGTTTTCAAAGCCATTTCCAAAAAAGAAGCCAGCCGCTTAACCAAAGAAATGGTACGCTTGCAAAAATTATTGGGCGGAATCCGCGATATGAAGGTTCTTCCCGATGTAGTTTTTGTAATTGACCCGGTAGATACCGCCGGTGCCGTACGCGAATCTTACACGTTAGGCATCCCGGTAGTCGCTGTTTGCGATACCAACGCCGACCCCGATATGATCAGCGTTCCCGTACCCGGTAACGACGATGCCGCTCGCTCTATTAAATTGTTCTGCGCCGCGATGGCCGACTCTATTTTAGAAGGTCGCGCCGAAGCCGATCCGTCCAAAGCCGCCAAAGAAGAAGAAAAGGCCGTAGAAAACCCGGTCATGGCACAAGCCTTTGAAAGCGCGATGTTAGCCGCCGAACAAAAAGAACAAGCCGCCGAAGAAGTTAGCGCGGAAGAAAAACCCGCCGAAGAACCGGCTAAAGAAGAAGTAAAGGCAGAAAAACCCGCTACGGAAGATAAACCCAAAGCGAAAAAAACCACCGCTAAAAAAACCACCGCTACCAAAAAAACAGCGACTAAAAAAGCGGAAGAAACGGCTACGGAAGATAAACCCAAAGCCAAAAAAACCACCGCTAAAAAAACCACCGCTACCAAAAAAACGGCGGCTAAAAAAGCGGAAACAACTGCCAAAGAAGAAGCCAAATAATTTTGCTTCTGCGGAGAGTTCCCCCCGCGGGAACTTTCCGTAAAATTAGCCGATATTAGGAGAAAAATAACCATGTCTTTAATGGATGATATTAAAACCTTAAGAGAAAAAACCGGCGCCGGTATGATGGATTGCAAAAAAGCCCTTACGGAATGCAAAGGCGATATGGAACAAGCCATCGTGTACTTGCGCAAAAAAGGCTTGGCCGCTATGGCTAAACGCGCCGACCGCGACACCAAAGAAGGCCGCGTAAGCGTCAAAACCGACGGCAAAAATTTCGCTATGGCGTACTTGGGTTGCGAAACCGACTTTGTGGCCAAAACCGACGATTTTATTAAACTCGCCGACGAACTCGCCCAATATGTGCTCGAGCACCCGGGTTTGGACTACATGAATGATGAACACATCAAAGCCCAAATTACCGAACGCGCCCCGAAATTTGGTGAAAACACCACCTTCAAAGGTGCTTTTAACTGGACGCCCGCCGAAAATTCCGTCATGGCTTATTATGTCCACTCGGACAATAAAAAAGCCTCCATTTTGGAATTGGCCGTCAAAGGTAATTGCGACAAAGCCGCCGCGACCGAAATCGCCCGCGGACTTGCCATGCACACCGTCGGTATGCAAAGCGGTTGGGTAGATGCCAAAGATATTCCGCAAGAAGTCATTGACCGCGAACTCGACATCTATCGCACGCAAGCGCAAAACGAAGGCAAACCCGCCGAAGCCATTGAAAAAATGCTCCCCGGCAAAGTCAAAAAGTTTGCCAAGGATAACTGCCTTTTAGAACAACCTACGATTAAAGATAACAAAAAAACCGTAGCGGACTACTTAAAGGAAGAATCTAAAAAATTAGGTTGCGAACTGAGCGTTGTACGCTTTGTGCGTTTCTAATTGAAAAGTTGTGGTAAGATTAACCCCCGCAAGATTTTTTGCGGGGGTTTTGTTTATTGATAATAAAAGCCCGTTGTATTTGTGCCCCAACTACTGCCAGATTTCGTGCCCGTTTCATTTACACAGACCTGGTAATTCACATCGCTGGCATTAGTGCTGTGAGAAACACACACAGCGCCCCCACCATCCGACGGAAATGCACTGTGGTCAAACCCGAGTACATACCTTAAATAATCCGATCCGTTCTTTTTTAATATACATTGAATATCGTAGCGGACAACATCCGATAAAATATCCAATCCACACCAACCCCAAGGAAACGAGGCCGTGTAAGCACCGTTAGAATAGCTCGTGGCAGGCAAATCTATATCCAAATCGGTTAAAGAACTACTATAATGTCCATTGGCTAAATAATATACTTCTTGTGCATCAGCAATACTTTTGGCTATCGTTTTTACTTGAACGTAGCGGCTTTTCCACACCGCTTTTTGGTACTGCGGTACCGCCACCGCCGCCAAAATGCCAATGATTAACACCACTACCAATAATTCAATCAGCGTAAAACCGTCTAAATGACCCGCTTTTGTGTTCTTCATAAATTTTCTCCTTTAATATTTAACATCACTTTTATAAAGTATAACAAAAAAAAACATTGTCAAGAGTCTTGTTAAGAATCAACAACATATTGCGTTATTATCATATCAAATTTGCTATACTGTAAAAAATCATAAGGAGAATGCTATGACCCCCACCAAGAAAAAAAGAGTTTTATTAAAATTATCCGGCGAAGCACTGACGGCCGAAGGCCACCGCGGAATTAACCCGCAATCCTTAAAAGAAATCGCCGTAGAAATTGCCGACGCTTACCGCCATAGCAATTGCGAACTAGCCATCGTCATCGGTGGCGGAAACATTTGGCGCGGCGTACGCGACGGGGGCGGCGTTATTGACCGCGTCAATTCGGACAGTATGGGCATGCTCGCCACGGTCATCAATGCTATTGCCTTGCAGTCTGCCATTGAAGAAGCCGGCGTTCCCACCCGCGTGCAAACTTCCATCAACATTTACCAACTGGCCGAAGCATTTGTGCGCAGAAAAGCACTTCGCCATTTAGAAAAAGGCCGCGTCGTTATTTTTGCGGGCGGCACCGGCAACCCGTTCTTTACTACCGACAGCGCAGCGGCTTTGCGTGCCTCTGAAATCAATGCCGATATTTTGCTCAAAGCCACGCAAGTGGACGGCGTGTACGATAGCGACCCGCGCAAAAATCCCGATGCCAAACTCATTCGCAAAATTTCATATACCGATGCTATCGCCAAACGCTTGCAATTTATGGATACAGCGGCGCTTGCCTTGTGTATGGAGAAACAATTGCCGATACAAGTATTTAATTTACACGTAAAAGGCAATATTAAAAAAGCCTTGTGCGGCGAAGAAATCGGTACTTTAATTTACTAAAGAAAACAAAAAAATATCCGGAGTCACCAAAGACTCCGGATATTTTTTATGCGATATTTTTATTGAACACCGACGGCGGCACAATGCGTTTTAGCCTGTCCCCAAGAACCATTGACATCTATCATAGAATCTACTCCAAACCGCTCGGCCCACCATTGGCAAACGACTTTTCGGTCCGACAAATTATCCGGAACAGCATACAATACACGCTTACCCGTATCCCAATATAAGTATTGAGAAATATATCCGTTATGTATCCAACTTCCGGCGTACAAATGTACCCACCCGGAACCGCTATCAATTCCAAAACGCCAATTTCCTAACTTATTATAATGGTTGCCCGCGTCATCATAACTGGTAAATTTTGCTTCCGTAGCAAGTTCGTCCGTTACATAAATACCCGAACTGGGAGCCCCGTTTGCTAACACATACAGTTGCATGCCCTTAAAAATAGTATCCATCGTCGTATCCACTTCCACCAGACGCGCTTTCAAAACCGCTTTTTTATACTGCGGCAGTGCCACACCGGCCAAAATACCGATAATTAACACCACTACCAATAATTCTATCAACGTAAAACCATACGAACGACGCGCCATTTTATTTTCCATAATTAGTCTCCTTTTTCATATTTTACTTTAATACAAAAAATTCAGCAAAAAAATGTAATCAAATGGCACAAATCATCCAACCCAAAACTGATATAATAAAATTGACTTTATCCGGAGAAATCTGAATGAAAAAACGTATTATCCCTTTGATTGGAATTTTTATTTTATTTACCGGGCTTGTAGTTTTTTTGGCTTCCCGTAAGCAGACACAATCCCCCAATCAAAAACCGCTTACCGAAGAAGAACTCGACCGATTAGACGCGCAAGATTTATCTACCGTTTTGCCACCGAAAATTGCCGAAACGGTTGCCAAACTCAGTAAACTCGGTAATACCAACATAACATTTACCAAGAAACTGATACCCGTTAACGCCCAAACCGCCGTCAAATTCAAATACGGCGAAAACCCGTCCGAAGCCGATTTAGCCAAAATGGAAGAGGACACCACCAAAGTAGAAAACATTTTATTCAACAATGCCAAACGCCGTGCGGACAATAAAAAATTGCAAGAGCAATTCTTTCAAGCGGAAAATGAACGCTGGCGTAAAAAATTACCCCTACACCGCGACAATTTAACCTTCCGCAGTGCTACCGGCAAACGCCCGGTTTCCCACAAAAAAATAGATTGCCCTACCACGGACATGTGGGGCGGCAAAACAACGGGAATGATGTGTTACGAATATAAATATCCGAAAGAATTAAAAAGTATTTTCTATTTTTCAGATGACGTCCTGCACGAACGCGACGATTTCGACCAAAATATTTTGCAAACGCGTTATATTTTCCATACACCGCCGTTTTACAATTCCCCCCATCAGCATTTAATACGCCCTGTTTTGGCCGGACGGGTGTGGGGTGCTCATTTATATAACGGGAATTTACTTCCTTATAAAGATCTTACCTTTGACGGGGACGGAATTGTAATCAGTAAACTGACACGCGATTTTGCTACTAAAACCATTAAAGATATCGGATACGACAGTGAACATCATTTTCATTCTTTTTCCGTAAGACATCTTACGCAACTGACAGAAAATCCGGCCAATGTTTCCGCGGATTATGAATTATATGTACAAATTATTTGGCCGTCTGTCAGCACGGAAAATACCCCGCGCCGCTACGGATTGGCGGAAACCAAAAACGGTCACACCAACCGGTATTACGGATCATGGAAAGAAAACGAAAACCATGCTACCGTGCTGGATAACGGCATGATTTTCCCCGCCGCTACCGAAGAGACGCGAGCACCCACCTATTGCGATTTATATCCAAAAGGGTGCAAGAAGAAATAAATTGCTATAATAAATTAACTTTATTTGTGAGGTTATTATGGAAGGAATCAGCACTTTACTCGCTAAAACGAAAACCGATATGGCCGAACACGTTGCCCGCTTGGAACGCGATTTGGCTACTATCCGCACCGGACGCGCCAGCGCGGGACTCTTGGAAAACATCCGCGTAGATTACTACGGCACGCCTACCCCGATTAAACAAATGGCCGTCATTAACATTTTAGACGCCAAAACGTTGGAAATTCAACCGTGGGACATCAGTTCGCTTAATGATATTGATAAAGCACTCCAACAAGCCGATTTGGGGGCCAGCCCTGTTAACAACGGCAAAGTAATTCGTATTACGCTCCCGTCCATGACGGAAGAACGCCGCAAACAACTCGCCAAAAACATTTCCAAAATGAGCGAAGATTTCAAAGTAGCGGTACGCAACGTCCGCCGCGACGTCATGGAAAAACTTAAAAAAGCGCAAAAAGCGTCTGAAATTACCGAGGACGATCTCAAGCGCTACGAAGGTGATGTCCAAAAAGCGACCGATGCAAACATCGCGCAGATTGATAAAGTCATCGCCAACAAAGAAGCCGAAATCATGAAGATATAACTTCGCCATACATAATTACTAAAAAATAGAGTTCCTCCAAAGGGCTCTATTTTTTAGTCTCTCTAATAAAGTAAAATATCATATATGATAAGCGCACATCCCAAACATATTGCCATTATTATGGACGGTAACGGACGTTGGGCCAAAGCCCGCCATTTGCCGCGTTTAGCCGGGCACAATGCCGGAGCCAAGGCCGTAGAGCGCACGTTAAAAGCCGCGCGCAAGTACGGAATTGCGTTTATTACGTTATATGCATTTTCATCGGAGAATTGGAGTCGTCCGCAAGAAGAAATAGACGGACTGATGAAACTGTTGTCAAAAACCTTGCAAGACTATACCAAAACTGCCGCTAAAGAAAATATTCGCTTGTGGGTCAGCGGCGAGCGAGAACCGCTCCCCCCCGCTTTGCTTACCCAAATTGATGAGGCTATCGCCGCAACGGCGCAAAATACCGGATTAACCGTCAACCTAGCCCTTAATTATGGAGCGCGACAAGAAATCACACACGCTATAAATGCGGCCATCGCCGCCGGAGAAAAAGACATCTCCCCTGATACTTTACGCCGCTATTTTTATCATCCCGATTTACCCGATCCGGAACTCATTATCCGCACATCGGGAGAAGAGCGACTTTCCAACTTTTTGCTTTGGCAAGCCGCGTATAGTGAATTTTATTTCACCCCCGTTTTGTGGCCGGACTTTGATGAAACCGAATTTGAAAAAGCCCTTGCCGCTTATCAAAACCGCTCGCGCCGATTCGGCGGCATCTAAAACCTTGCGCACGCGCGTACGGAAATTTAGTAAAATAAAAATATGCTATTACCTAGAATTTTAACGGCCGTTATCGGCCTTCCCGTTATTTTAGCCGCTATCCATTTTGGCGGTATTGTGTACATGGTCTTTGTAGGCTGTGTAATTTTACTGTGTCTATACGAATACAGTTTAGTGTTGACCATGGGTAAAAAACCCATTCATACACTTAGTTTATTATTATTCGGTGCCATCATGGCCACCGTGGCTATTTTAGGCCGCACCTCACTTCAAAGCGAACTGCCCGATAACTTATACCCCTTTGCCATTAGTGTGGTGCTGTGCGGCGTATTATTTTTAGAAGTCATTACACCCAAACGCTCCTGGGAACGTGTATGCAATACATTGGCGGGAATATTCCTAATTCCTTGGTCTTTGGCGCATTTAATCAACTTGCGCGATATCCCGCAATACGGCGAATATTTGACGTTGTTTATGATGATTACGATTTGGGTTTCCGATACCGGAGCATATTTCTCGGGCCGGTTTTTTGGACGCCACAAACTTAATACTGAAGTCAGCCCCAAAAAAACATGGGAAGGCGCCATCGGCGGAACGTTACTGGCCATCGGAGCAGCCGTACTCATGCAACATTTATTTTTACCGACCTATATGTCTGTTAAAACGGCCATTTGGTTAGGGCTTTTAGTGGCTATTATCGGGCAAGTATCCGACTTGGCCGAATCGGTACTTAAACGCTCTGCAGGAGTAAAAGATTCTTCTTCCCTGCTGCCCGGTCATGGCGGATTTTTAGACCGTTTTGATTCTTATTTACTGCTTGCACCGTTATTTTATTACGTGGTACTTTATACGTTATGAAACACATTGTCATTTTAGGTTCTACCGGGTCCATCGGCACGTCCTCTTTAGATGTAATTTCCCGTCTGGGGCAAAACTATCAAGTGCTCGGTTTGTCGGCCAACAACAACGCTGATTTGTTCTTAAAACAAGTTCATCAATTTAAGCCCCGTTTTGCGGCCGTTATGAATCCGGCCACTTACGAAAAAATCAAAGATCAAATACCTACTTGCACCCGGCTTTTACCGCCGGAAATTGATAGTCTTTGCTTTATGGCTTCACTTCCCAGTGCCGATTTAATTATTAACGGTGTCGTCGGAGCCATAGGCTTTCAACCGCTTGTATCTGCCATCAAAGCGGGCAAAACAGTAGCCCTTGCCAACAAAGAGCCCATGGTTATGGCCGGCAAGACCTTAATGAAAGAATGTCAGCGTTGGAAAGGAGCCATCTTACCGGTAGATAGCGAACCGTCAGCGATTTTCCAATGTTTAACAGGCATGGCAGACGAACATTCTTATCCTACGATTTCGCAAGATATTTCCCGCATTTTTTTAACGGCATCCGGCGGGCCGTTTGCCAAACGCAAAGGGGCGCTTTCTACGGTCACCCCCGAAGAAGCACTAAATCATCCACGCTGGAAAATGGGTAAAAAAATTACCATTGATTCGGCAACGCTGATGAACAAAGGGTTTGAATCTATTGAGATTATGAATTTGTTTAATTTGCCCGAGCAAAAAGTACAAATTGTTATTCATCCGCAATCTATTGTCCACTCTGCGGTAGAATTTTACGACGGGGCGATTTTAGCCCAAATGGGTGAGCCGGATATGCGTGTGCCGATACAATACGCTATTACATATCCCAAACGCTTGCCCGGCCCGGTTAAAAAATTAAATTTATTTGAAGTTGCCAAATTGGAATTTTCCGCACCTGATTTGAACCGCTTTCCCTGCTTAGAACTGGCTTTAGCCGCGGCGCGGCAAGGCGGTATTTTCCCCGCCGTATTAAGTGCGGCTGATGAAATTGCCGTAGAATCGTTTTTGAACGGCCAAATCAAATTTACCGATATAGCCAAACTGGTGTATTCGGTTCTTAAAGCAGCCCCGCAAACTCCCGGCGATGCCACGCTCAACCAAGCGGTAGAAGCCGACCGGTGGGCGCGCGAAAAAGCCACAGAAATACTGGCAGATAAAAGTTACCGCAAGGCCATTATCTAGGAGAATCTATGTTACTTTCTATTCTTGCTGTTCTGGTTGTACTAAGTCCGATTGTCATCGTGCACGAGTTTGGGCATTTTTTAGCCTGCCGCTTAACAGGCATTCGTGTCAATGAATTTTCATTCGGATTTGGCAAAATACTGTGGCATAAAAAATCAGGCGATACCGACTATCAAATCCGTGCCATTCCGTTCGGCGGTTTTGTAGAGCCGGCCGGGCCGATGTTCCACCCGGAAAACGCCACCGAGCCGCCTAAGCCCTACGAATTTGCCGCTAAAAAATGGTACGCCAAATTTTTTATGGTAGTTAACGGAGCGCTGTTTAACTATCTGCTTGCGGCGGTGTTATTTATGGGGCTGGCCTACTTCAAAGGGGTACCGCAAACGGATCCCACGCGTTTATCGGCTACCGTCGGCGAAACAGTTACAGGGTATCCGGCCGAAAAAATAGATTTACAACCCGGCGACGTGATTGTAAAGTTAAACGACAAAGATATTCACAATTGGCAAGAACTCAATGACGCGCTTGCCGCACGCGAAGGCGATTTAACCATTACGTTTTTGCGCGACGGTCAAACGCAAACAAAAATTATTAAAGACAACGAATTCAACGCCGATAAGCCCAAGGTGCTCGGCATTACCGTGCAACCGGAATATGAAGATGTCGGCGTGTGGAGAGCCGTTGGGTTAGGGTTTTATCAATGTTATTATTGGACGGCTTTATCGCTTACGTCGTTAGCGCACAGTTTCAAGCAGAAAAAAGCCCCGGAACTGGCCGGGCCGATTGGTATTGTAAACGTCATTCATAAAGCGGCGCACCGCAATATCGTAGATTTTATCTTTTTAATTGCCTTATTATCCGTAGCGGTAGGGATGTTTAACTTATTTCCTATCCCGATATTAGACGGCGGTTATGCGCTTGTATATTTATGGGAAGGATTGACACACAAATTACCGACGGAAAAAACTTTAAATATTGCCGTAAATTGCGGACTGTATTTACTGATTTTACTGGTGGTCTATGCGTCTTATTCCGACATTAAACGCATATTTTTCCCCGCCAAACCCGCCGCCGCTGTAACGCAGACGGCTGACGAAAAAACATCTTCACCCGAGGTTAAAAATGTACAAGACTAGAGAAGTAAAAGTAGGGCCTTATACTTTAGGGACAGGGCACCCGGTACGCGTGCAAAGTATGTGTAATACCGACACGCGCAACCCTCAAGAAACCGCCGCGCAAATCTGCGCGTTGGAACAAGCCGGTTGCGAAATCAACCGCGTAGCCGTGCCGGATATGGACGCCGCCAAAGCCATTGGCGAAATTAAAAAGAAAATTCACTCCCCCTTGGTGGCGGACATTCATTTTGACTATAAACTTGCATTGGAAGCCATCAAACAAGGCGTAGATAAAGTGCGCATTAACCCGGGGAATATCGGTGCGGTAGAAAACACCAAAGAAGTGGTGCGTGCCGCCAAAGACCACGGCGTGGCCATTCGTATCGGCGTGAATGCGGGAAGTGTAAAATACTTAAAACAAGTACAGGGCCGCATGGAACTATCCGACGATAAATGGGCCGAAGTTATGGTCAATGAGGCGCTGGAACAAGCCAACATTTTAGAGCAACTGAATTTCAAAGATGTCGTCGTTTCGCTTAAATCAGATAGTTTCAAACGCACCGTTTTAGCCAACGAACTTTTTGCCAAACAAAGCGATATTCCCTTACATATCGGGCTTACCGAAGCGGGCAGTTTTTTAAGCGGTACCGTCAAGAGCGCGGTAGCGTTAGGAACGCTTTTACAACAAGGAATCGGCGCGACGATTCGCGTTTCGTTAACCGAAGATCCGCGCTTGCAAGTACGCACCGCGTATGAGATTTTAAAAGCGCTAAATTTGCGCGAATACGGCCCGAATTTGATTTCCTGCCCGACGTGCGGACGTACACAAGTGGACGTAACGGGCACCGTACACGCGTTAGAAGAAAAAATTTATAACGACAGTGCCTTGCGCCAAAAAGCCACCGGCTTAAAAATTGCCGTGATGGGTTGTATTGTCAACGGCCCGGGCGAAGCGCGCGATGCGGACTTTGGTATTGCCGGCGGCAAAGGTGAAGGTCTTTACTTTGAACACGGACAAACGATGTTCAAACTCCCGCAAGAAAAATGGGTAGATTTTTTAATAGAAAAAATTAACACTTGGGAGAAATAATATGAAAAAAATAATAGTTTTAATTATATTTTCTAGTTTATTGAGTGCGTGTGTCACTTCAACAACGAAGCAAGCATCACAAAAAGACCACGCAAAACCTGCTTATCCAAATTATAATATTCCCCGTAATGTGGACAAAATTATTAAAGGGTTAGAAGGTTGCAAAAAAGAATTTGCTTTTGAAACAATAGGACTTCCTACCGGAGAAAAAACCGTAGATGGAAAAAAATATTTTGAGTGGTCCTTTATGAAAGGCAGATGTGTCGTTCATGCTAATGTAAATGAATCTAACATTATCGATCATATCTACTACAGCGACTATAAAGGGTATTGTGAACATATTTATGTGCGCCTTGTTCGTTATTATCGTACACATCCGGCGCAATCATCGGAAACTTGCCCTAATCGTACTGATTTACAAGGAAATCACTCTATTAAATAAGGACAAATAAATTATGAAATTATCAAATTACTATATTCCAACCTTAAAAGAAGCACCGAAAGATGCTGATACACTCTCGGCAAAACTGATGATTCGCGCGGGACTCATTCGCAAACTCGCCAGCGGCCTATATGAATGGTTACCGCTTGGTTTGCGCGTTCTTAAAAAAGTAGAAAATATCGTGCGCGAAGAAATGGAAAAAGCCGGCGCGTGCGAAGTATGGTTACCCGTGGTGCAACCCAAAGAACTTTGGGAAGAAAGCGGACGTTGGACTTTTTACGGCAAAGAATTACTGCGTTTTGAAGACCGCAAACAGGCCGAGTTTTGTATCGCTCCGACCGCCGAAGAAGTCATCACCGATCTCGTACGCAAAGACGTATCTTCTTACAAACAATTACCCGTTTGTTTGTATCAATTCGGCACCAAATTCCGCGACGAAATCCGCCCCCGTTTTGGCGTCATGCGTGCGCGTGAGTTTTATATGAAAGATGCTTATTCTTTCGCCGCCACCGATGAAGATGCTTCTACCTGGTATAAAAAAATGTATGACGCCTATCAGCGCATTTTCAAACGCTGTGGGTTTGAATTTGCCGCAGTAGAAGCCGACACCGGATCTATCGGCGGGAATTTTTCGCACGAATTTATGGTACTGGCCGACACCGGCGAAGATACTATTGCCAACTGTACGGCCTGCGGATATGCCGCCAATACGGAAAAAGCGGAAATTCTAAAACCGGCCGACGTGCAAATTAACATGGCCGACTTAAAACCTATCGAAAAGCGCAACACGCCTAACGCGCATAGCGTAGAAGACGTAGCCCAACTATTGGGCGTACCGAGTGAAAAACTAATCAAACTACTCGTTTTCACCGCCGACGGGACACCCGTCATCGCACTTGTTCGCGGCGACCACGAGTTAAACGAATTTAAGTTTAGAGCCCTCTTAAAATGTAACGAACTGGAAAAAGCCAGCGAAGAAGTCTATACGCAAGTGACCGGTTCGCCCGTCGGGTTTGCGGGGGCCCAAGGGTTGAAAGCCAAAAACCCGAACGTTAAAATTTACGCTGATAACTACGTAAAAAATATTGTGAGCGGTGTAGCGGGCGGCAATGAAAAAGATGTCCACGCCGTTAACGTTACCCCCCAGCGCGATATTCAAGTGGACGTGTATGCCGACCTTAAAATGGCTTCCGCCGGCGATAAATGCGCGCGGTGCGGAGCACCGTTCACGTTTAAGCGCGGCATTGAAACGGGACACGTGTTCAAACTCGGCACCAAATATTCTGCCGCTATGCACGCCACCTTTTTAGACGAAAACCAAAAAGCCCAACCGATGATTATGGGTTGCTATGGTATCGGTATCAGCCGCGTAGTAGCCGCCGCCATTGAGCAAAGCCACGACGACAACGGTATTATTTGGCCCGAGCCTTTAGCCCCGTTTGATGTGGCACTCGTAGCCATTGATTACGACTCCAACCCCGAAGTCAAAAAATATACCGACGAAATTTGCGCGCAATTGGAAAGTGCGGGAATTTCCGTCTTGCTAGATGACCGCGACGAACGCCCCGGCATCAAATTCAAAGACATGGACTTAATCGGTCTGCCGCACCGTTTGGTCGTTAGCAGTCGCACCGTCAAAGACGGCGAGTGTGAATATAAAAACCGCCGCGAAAAAGAGGCCGTGCGGTGGAAATTAGGCGACGCAGTAAAGCAACTTATTGAAAAAGTTAAATAAACAAAAAACCCCGGGCTTCAACCCCGGGGTATTTTTATAATGCAATCTCGTATGCGTTCATTACACAACCGCCGCCGTATTGTATGGTTCTTACTTGCGTACTACCCATACTTTTACACATACTGACCGCCGTAGGATTTGTAGAACAAGCCAAACATTCCTTACGATCCGGATAATCAGAATTGCTGTACCATTGGGCATAACCATACTGATAATTTGGCGCATACCCTAAATTAGCACGATGGCTGTGTTCACGAATATCAATAGTAAAATTCGGGCATGTTAAATAATCGCCGGATGCCGTACAATTATCAAAATCAATATCCAACGAATCTCTGAAACTTGACCAACCCGTTCCCCCCGGATATTCCCCATTAGCCATATAGTAAAGTTCAAATGCTTTGGCAAAACTGCTTACCGCCCCGCGAATTTCGGAAAAACGCGCTTTCATTACCGCCACTTTATATTGCGGCAAGGCTACACTTGCCAAAATGCCAATAATAAGAACTACCACTAATAATTCTATAAGCGTAAATCCCTCTAAACGCCCCGACAGTTGTTTTTTCATAATAAATCCTCTTTACTAAATTATTCCAACAGTTAAATTATAGTATAAAAAAAAACATCAAGTATTTCCACTTGAAAAAAACCACACTATGGGCAGGCTTCTCAAACCCGACGCGCTATAATTTGTTACTATATAAATATGGTAAAAAAAGCACACAAAAATGCAGCAACTTCCCAAACTGCAGAATCATATATTCACCGCGCGCTGGTACACATTACCGGAGCATTAGGGTGTTTAATCAGCATTTCTTTTTTTACGGCCACGTATGATTCGGCACAAGTGAAATTAACCTTGTTGCATATGGGTGGATTTTTGCTACTTGCGTTATGGAGTGCATTGCAAATTTCCCGCCGAAAAAACCCCTTTTCCAAACAAACTATTTTATCTTTATTACCTCTATTTGTATATCTTGGTTGGAATATCGTGTGCTATATCTTTGCCCCGCTACACTTGGAAGCCGCCGAAGAATTTATCCGGTTTTTATTATATGGTTTCATTACGATTCTTGCCGTTACCGAATTTACATTTCAAGATGTCAAATGCATTACCAAATGGATTATTTGGGCCGTGGTAATTTCGTTTGCGTATGGCGTAGTACAAGTAGCAGACGGATTTTCCCCCGGGTTAGACCCCATGCCTTGGCGCGGTTTTTTTACAAAACGTATTTTTTCCACGCACGCTAATCCCAACTTTTTTGCTGATTTTATTATTTTCTCGTCGTGTATTTTATCGGGCGTTTATTTGGCAACCCGACAAAAAAAATACCTGTTCTTAAATGGGATAGGGCTTATACTGCTCTTTTTTACCGAGAGTAAAGGGGCGTGGATTGCGTATGCCGTTGCGTTAGCAGCCGGGGCCTTGTTATGGGCCAACTTCAACGAACGTATCAAAAAATACCGTTTGCGTATCAATGTAGTGACGTTATGCGCAATAGTGGCCACGGCGGTATTAGTGGGTTTTTATACCGCCAAACGGTTTCAATCGGTCAATTTCCGTACCCACACATGGCGCGGAACGGTAGAAATGATTAAAGATTCGCCCGTTTTAGGGGTGGGAATCGGCAATTTCAAAACCATTTACAGTGCCTACCGCCGCCCGCAAATTTTCTATATTGAAAATTCCCATAATACCGAAACCCAACACGCCGAAAATGAATTATTAGAGCAAGCCGCTGTTTGCGGTATTATCGGGTTAGCGGTGTTTTTATGGTGGATGGGATTTTTGTTTTACTTATCCGTGCGCACGCTACGCCGAGAAGAACTCCCCCCCGAAAAGCAGTATTATTTGCTAGGTTATACGGCGGCCTTACTCGGAATGTTTGTGCACAGTTGGGTAGATATCAGCATACACTTTGCTTCCAGCGGATATTTCTTTGCGTTATTTATGGGTGTCTTACCCGCTTTGTGTTATCCTAAAAAACCGGAAGAAAGTCAACCTTTGCCGGTTCAACATCCAAAATTGCTTATCGCCTTGCGGTGGGGTTTAACGGTCGGGACGGCGGGACTGGCCGGTTGGATTTTGTTATCGTTCAAAGACATTGTGCATGTACTGACTTTTAAGACACTGGGCGATTGGTTACAAATTTTAGCGGCGGGAATATGTTTGGGCGCCTGTGTAATCGGAGCGGGAATTGTTGTTTGGCAAAGTGCTAAAAAATTACGCTCTGCGCTTGCTTTTATTCCGTTATTTTTATTACTTCCGTTGGAAGTTATTGCTTATTGTCCGTTCCAAGCCAATCATTTTTACAGTTTGGCCATTGCGCTTAACAACGTACGCGATTTAGAAAGTTCGGCCATGTATTTTACCAAAGCCGTACGGCTTAACCCTTTACAAAGCGAATATCGCCAATTTCGCGCCAATATCTTTATGGGACTGTGGAATTTGGATAAATCGATACTTCCTAACCGCGGCGATAAAAAAACAGCATCCGACGATTTTTCCCGCGCATTAGCCGATTTTCAAATCGTTGCAAAACGCTCGCCCAACCATGCGCTGTTGTATCACAACATGGGCCAACTGTATTATAAAATGGCACTGACACGCTCTGAAATGTCCGCCCATGCGCGATCATTAGAAGAACATCAACAATTAAGACAAGAAGCCATAGACCATATGGCCCATGCTAAACAATCGTTTGAGCGTTCCTTACAAAGCAACCCGACAAACCCCGAAACCTATGTTTATTTGGCACAAATCGGACTATTGGAAAACAATGTAGAAGAAGCCCAAAACTGGTTAGATAAATTATACAAAGGGCCCGACGGAGTAACCGAGCCGGAATTTTTGCAAAGAAACCGCAATTATATCCCCGCCTTGCAACTGCAAGCCCAACTTAATGCCCGGCGAGCCAAACAAAATGTCCGTTAACCCCCGCCTTCCCGAAAAGAGACGTGCAAAAATTTTACTTTTTTTGTAAAATATAAGGGTATTAAGAATTTGTCGCCAAGATAGCTCAGCTGGTAGAGCAATCGCTTCGTAAGCGATAGGTCCGGGGTTCGATCCCCCGTCTTGGCTGGATATAAAAACCCCGCTTATGCGGGGTTTTTTATGTCCGAATCAAGACAGGATACCAACTGCTTGGTATCCGTGGGGGAGCGAAAGGCGCAGCGATGTTTTTGTTTGAGCGTGTGCAAGCCGCGAAAGGCAAAAACCGCGAGCCCGGCCTGCAGGAAAACTCCGTCAGGAGTTTTACCGGAAGGCGAAGTCCCGTCTTGGCTGGATATAAAAACCCCGCATAAGCGGGGTTTTTTATGTCCGAATCAAGACAGGATACCAACTGCTTGGTATCCGTGGGGGAGCGAAAGGCGCAGCGTTGTTTTTGTTTGAGCGTGTGCAAGCCGCGAAAGGCAAAAACCGCGAGCCCGGCCTGCAGGAAAACTCCGTCAGGAGTTTTACCGGAAGGCGAAGGCCCCGTCTTGGCTGGATATAAAACCCCGTGTAAGCGGGGTTTTTTATTGGATATTATATTCAATTATTCTCATTTCAAATATTATATAGCCTTATAGATTTTTTTATTTATCCTATTGCGTTTAAGCGGTTTTTTGCTATACTATGAGTAGTTGGTTTTAAGTATATAGGGAGAAAATTATGCAACACAAACAAAATCGTCGTGGTTTTACTTTAATTGAACTATTAGTAGTAGTACTGATCATCGGTATTTTGACGGCAGTAGCATTACCGCAATATACTACGGCTGTAGAAAAATCGCGCGCCGCAGAAGCGTTAACCTTAATGAGCGCGATGGCCGGGTCTGTTGAACGTTATCGTTTACAAAAAGATGTATGGCCCTGTGGCGGTAGTGTTTCCTGTGATACCGCATTTACCAAATTAGATGTTGAAATTCCTATGATCGGTAACGTTTATCGTGGTAAATCCTTTATTATGTCCATGACCGCCACAGCAACCGATGCCAACGCCATTACCATCAATGCCACCCGTGATTTGCCCGGTACACAAAAATACAGACTCAAAACCGTTATTACCGAACAAGCCAACGGGACATTTACACATAGACGCACTTGTGTAAAAATGACAAACGATACTACCGAAGCCGATGCGGATGTTAATGATGGTACGGAAGCGTCTAAATTCTGCTTCGCCGTCACTAACGGTCATGCCGGAGACGGTAAATTCTAATTGACTTTTTACAACAAGAGAAAAGCGGGACACCCTGTCCCGCTTTTTTTATGGTCAATTCAATTATTTCATTGACATAAACTATCATCCACGCATATACAATAATGCGCGAGTAATGCCCGCGCATTTTGGTCGTTCACGCCCGTATCTTTGTAATCAAAGCCCACCATGCAAGCGTTACTTCGTTTGTTGTAATTTGTCGCGCACCCGGTCAATATCAGTACGGCGCACATGATCCATAATAGTTTGGGCATTTTCACGCTCTTTGATTTCTCGTTTGAGTGCGGCTAATCGCTCGGCACGTTCGCCGTCTTGTTTGGCAAAATATACAACCAAACCGATTAAACCGCACCCAAACACTAACGCTAATAAATACTGCATTATTTCGTCATGGAGCCGTCGGGGTTGAAAAGACCCAACGCCGACAAGATTTTGATAATCTTGGCTAATACTCCATCGTCTTTTTGCGTGGGCGTAAGTTTAACGATAATAGAGCATACCGTTACCACTCCGCCGATAATGGCTAAAATATCTTTCCAATGTTGCATGATCCAGTCCATATTATTACTCCTTGATTTCAATGTGCGGCCAGTCTTTTAACTTGGCCCATTTACCGCCATAAACAAAATGGCTTGTGATTTCCCCGCTTTGGCGTAACATATTGGCTATCGTATCAAAGCGGACTATCATTTCGTTAAAGCGGCTTAAATTATCCCAGTCAATAGGATAGGGCGCAATATCCACCGCCAAAGACGGCGTTTTGTTATGCGCCGAGTGTGGATATTTCACGTTACTTGTGCCTTGCCTGTAAGCGGCATTTTGCTCTTTTTCCCCCCTACGCCCGCACAGTACCGAGAAATCATATTGCTTGATTAACTCGTTACAAACGGCCTGTAAATCGGGGTGGCAAGTGGCTAATCGTTGTTTGCTTGCGTTACTGAATTTTGGCATTGTTCGTGTTCCTTAACTTCTACCAAAGTTTCAAGCCGGATAATACGGCGGTCAAAGTTGTTATGCTTTTCCACTTTCTTATCAAGTCGTGCGATATCCCGCCGAATGGCTTTGAGTTCAAACCACACAAACCCCGCCATAAAAGTAAGATATAGCACTTCTTTCCACGTTAAACCGATATCTGCCGGGTTCATAACAATTCCCGTAATTGCTCGGCGAGTTCTTCAATTTCTTGCGCTTTCATTTTCACATACTCGCTGGCACCGCTATTTTCGGAAAGCACCATTTCGCGCATGGGCCGAATAAGCCCTGTTTGCGACTCTAATTGCGCCACTTGTTCTTCTATTTCTTGACGGTGCGGTTTTTGCGGCGCATAACCTTTCACATACCAACAGCCGTTATATGATTTTTCCACTTCCATTTCGGTCATACCGATAGACTTATAAAACTTTGTATTAGTTCCTAAACCGACTTCGCAAAGTTTAGTTTCTTCATTTACGATTTTTGCAAACATATTAGTTCACTCCTTTTAACGGATAATAAGTAGCGGTAGTTCCCGCAAACCCTTGACACGAAACATACCAACCTTTCGGCACTAATGCCCAGCCGTTTCCGAAACCACTACCGTTAGAGGCATCTTGAAATATAATCAACGGTATAGCATCAGCCGTACTGCCTGTTTTTGAAATAAACAAATCGTGGTCTTGGTTTGCAGGGTCGTGTACGCAAACGATAGCGTCGCAAGGAATCTGCACCCAATTATAGGTGCCAACAACCGTAGCGGTAATAGCCACCGCCGATTCATAATCGGGCATCATCCACGAAACAATTTCTGCACGGGCAGTTTGGCTTACATTTGCTATATTGCTCAAATCAGTATCCGTTTTCCCCGTCAATGCTTGTTGAAACTGGGCGGCTTGTGCGGTGCTTGCCGGAATAGCAGCATTATAAGCACACACCCACGGATACAAGGTTGTATGCGCCGGAGTTGCCCCGCATTGAGAAGAATTTCCGGCACCTGCACCAGACGGCACAGCGCCACTTTGCGTGATACCATCTGTCGTATTAGCCATTTTCACATAGTTGGTAAGTTTAGGCAGACGGATAGTCTTGTTAGTGGTATCAATGACATATTTCGGACATTCGCCATAAGTCGTAATGGCGGTTTCATAATCAGCGGCAGAGATTTGTAATTCCGTATGTGTCGCTACCCATTGATAAAAGTCCGGATAGAGTTCATCGGCATTAGCAATCGTTTCACCGGTAAATAACGGAAGACCGCCGGGGTTATCTTGAGCAGAAGAAGATTGCGAATAAAACACTTCGCCGACAAATTTTCCTAATGTATGTTCGGCATAATATTGAGCCGTTTGTGCAGCGCCGACAGCCGCTGCCGTAGATTGTTCTACCTGTTGGCAAGCCGTTTGTGTTTGCGCACTAATTGCCCCGGTAGCATTTTGTTTCGCCATCGCAATATCGCTTACGGCTTGCTGGGCAGTGCTGGTGGCTATAGCCGCGCTGGCAGAAGCCGTATTGGCGGCCGCGGCCGCTTCGACGGAAGCCGTTACAGCACTCTGTTTGGCTGTCATTACTTCATTAAAAAAAGTATCGGTATCTAATGCCCCCGGTTGGGTAGAAACGGGATATTTGATACAACGGTCTATTTTTTCCGATAATTCTTGCGCAATCAAGGTTAATTTATCATATCCTTGCTCTAATACTTCGGCATCCAATTCTCCTTGCCTAAGCAAATCGATTTGTTGGGTAGGCGGTGTGTTACGTACGAGCGTAATTGTCCAACCGCTGGCTAACGGTTCTTGTCCGCTTTCTTCGACAGGATACGTTAACATATCATTAGTAACATTTAAGGCATAGCCCGTAGTTACTTGTGTTTGCACACCTTGCGGAGACGTAATAAATACTTGTAAATTATCCGCCGCATATAAGGGAAAATCAACTTCCCATTGACGGGTAATACCATTGCCCGCATAAATACGTTTAGTCAGTTGCATTGAAACTGTCATTTTTTTCTCCTAATACGTTAATAATGTTTTTAATTGTTTCCAAATTTGTAGTTGTTCTTCTTCAGACGAGCCGCCTAACACCTGATAAGAGGCTTGTGTTATATCTTGAGAAGAAAACCCTTGTTTGTTCATCCAAGTTTCTATGGCCCGGCATAACCAATGTTGGGCACGCGCTTCTTTCCCACCGCGCAGTTTTTGTTGGACAGATTTAAGATGAAAATAATCTTGTGGAGAACAAAGTCCTTTCGCATAGGCTTGTTCCATATCCGTCGTGGAATTAAAATAATTTTTAACAAACCACGCTTGTTGTGCAGGGCTTGCCGGCTGTTCCGGTTGCTGGGCGGCTTCACAGGCAATAGCGAAATCGTCCCCTCGTAACAAGGTTTGGCGGGCCAGCAACTGTGTTTTTTGTTCATTATCAACTTGCGAAAGTTGCCCAAACAAATCAGCCTGCGCTAATGCTTGTTGCTGACGTGTTTGATGGGCCAAATCAACAATTTCACGTTGGATATCTTTCTTTAATTCTTCATCGGGTTCTTGGAGTTGTTCGCAAGCAAGCGTTTGTGCCAGTTGCGGCTGATTATCATGTTGAGATAAGGCCGCTTGAAATAATTGCTTGGCTTGTTGTTTGGCAAATGTATGACGGATTTGTTGGGCACATCTGGCTTGGACAGAATCGTCTAAACACGCTCCTTGCACTGTTAAAACCTGTTGGGCCGTTTGCCAATCATCGTCAGATAGCGAACGCAAGATATGCTTTTCTACCGTCTGGGCACGAAAACGATTCGTTTGTCCGGCGGCTTCTTGCGCAGATAACCCGCTTTGTTCTAATCGCATTTGTTGCATAGGCAGTTGCGTCTCTAAATAAGCATGCAACGATGCATTGTCCGGTAATAAAGCCCCTATTTTTACCATCCACTCGCCTTCATGCAATGCTTGCTGTTGCGCTTGTTGGCGAGTGCGTTGATTTTCTTCTTGCCGGGCCGCCTGACGAAGGGCCGCATAGTCTGCCACAACGGGAGCGTCTGCCATCGTCTTATCAAAATGAGAAGCGGCAAACTGATCTAAAAACGAGACCGTTACTCCCCCCGTGGCGGCAATTTCGTGTTTAACAGACTGCTCAAATTGTTTCCGAATCTCTTTATCAGCAGATACAGCGGGTATTTCCGTCGGGCTAGGAACAAATTTTTCTTTATCTATCGTTTGTTGTGGTAAAAAAGGTACCTGCGGCATACACTAAAATCCTCCTAAAAATTTAGATAAAGCCGAACCGATTGACCACGACGTAGCCCCTGAATTAGCGGCTTTGCGGTTTTGATACGCGGCTTGTTTCAGCGCACGTACCTGCGCGACAGCCTGTTCGTTATTTTGGGCAACTTGTGTTTGTAAATCTTCGGCAATGATTTGCTCGTCTAACAAGGCTTGGAAACGACTGTTTTTCAAAATATATTGCACCGTCGCCGATGATGCATCCAATCCCGCGACTGCAAAATTGGCATTTTGAGTACCTTGAGTTTGGAAAAAATCCCGATAATTTTTTCGCGCTTTTTCCGCAGCCGATTGCAACAAATAACCGTTTTGTTGTTGGGCTTGTGCCGCTACCAAAGCGGCTTGATATTCTTCTTGTTGAGCCAAATTACGATAGGCAGACTCGGTTTGTTTTTGTGTTTTTATTTCTTTGAGAAAAGTGTTTACCCCTTTCCCGATTCCTGCTAACATTTCTTGCATGATTCCTCCTAAATAACCTAAAAATAAAATTTATAATATGCTTAAAAAAACATATAATAAAAGAAAATATAACTAAGGAGCATATATGACTGGATTACTTATTTTGTTGTTATTTGTACTGGCCGCCATATACGGTTTATTTTTTCTGTTCTTCAAACTGATATGGTTATTATTCAAAAAACATAAAAATAAATGGCCGCTTATTTTGGCGGGAATCAGTACATTTATTTCCTGTTTACTTGTTGCCGGATTGATTGCTTGGGGCGTAGGTAAATTGCTTTCCCCGTTCCGTCCGTTACAACAACGTATTGAAAGCAATCCGCAACCCCGGTATGAAACCGTGGCCTATACCGATCCCGTATACAACTTTTCGTTACAACTGCCCGAAGGCGTAGATTATTCGGAGTGGATATCTTTTCCCGGTGTGGAAACGAAATTAGGGATAAATACCAATCTTTTCAAAAAAGACGCCGCCGGTAAAAAAATTACCGAACCGGTCACCATTAGTGCCATCGTACGCCAAACCCAAAATGTAGATACCACCAATCCATTTGGCGAATTGGAAGCGGCTTTAACTTCGCAACAAGACCGTCGTTTCAACTTAGAAGAATATGGCCCACAAACGATAAACGGTATGCCGGGATATTATATACACGGTACGATGTATACAAACCGCGGGCCGTTCCCGGTATGGTTAAAAGCGATCTATAAAGACGGGGTTATTACTTATGTTTTTGCCTCTACGCTAAGTGAAAATGAAATTTCATTTCAAGAAGCAAAAAGCCTAGTAGATAGTTTGCAATTACCTTAACAGACAGATTGTTTCAGTCGGGCTTGCGTGTAATAAGCGCAAGCCCGTTTTTATGGGTTGGCTTATGCGATACGGCAAAGTATGGCTAGTAACGTAACGGGCAACGGTTCATCTTGAGTAAAAATTACCGACGGCCCCAACGTATGCATACCGGAAAGCGGCAATACATAATTTTCCGTCCTCAGAGCCAACGGCGTATTGTACGGCTCACCGGTACGTTGAATAATTTCTTCGCCTGTTTCTCCGTCTATAGCAATTTTTCCACCCCGGCTATCGGCCAGTTGTAATGTAACCGAAACCACCCGTTTCTTTTGATCGGCAGAGATACCGTTGGCAAGTGCAAATACCACCGGTAACGTTTGCAATTTGGCTTGATAAGCAAGCCCCACATGCGCACAATTCACAGCACGAGGCAATTGGATTTTACCGTTAGTTACGGTCATTTCTTCCAGCGGATTTCCGTCGGCAAGCACACGAACTTTCATCCCTTCCAAATGGGACAGGCCATCCACTTCATTAAAAGTAACATCTGATTTTTTAGATACGCTTGCATCTAAAAAAATCTGGTCTTGCGGTGCTTTGCTGACCATACGCGGCAATAATTTTTCTATCAAATACTTCCCATTACGCTCTACGGCAAACCATACCTCATCATAACCACGGTTGGGAATTACGCATACACTGCGAAATGCACCCTGGGTTTGATGATGTGTCCACGCACAGACATTTTGTTCGGCTACATAAGTAAGCGCCGCCACCATACCGTCGGATAGCACACACCAGACCACATTATCCGGTTCTTGCTGATGAGCAATTTCCACAATCGTTTTATTGTGAAATAAGTGTTTGGCACACAGCGTTAAATCTTCTCCGGTATAGGCAGCCGAATTATAATCGTAATAGAAATCGCGTACGGCCCCGCCGCGTGCTTGCACATATAAGGCCCGGTTTCCCACCATTACCCCAGCGGCCCGGCTGGAGCCGCGCTCGCTTTGTTGCTCCAGTTGGATATTATACGGAGTCAGCGCACCCGACGAAGAAATCGTCCACTCGCTTCCGGCAGTAAAAACCAACAATCGCCTGGCGGCACACACACTGTGAATCGCATTTAATTTTTTCCCCGACAAATTAATACTGATACCATCGCTATCCACTAAAGCCCCGCGAGCATGCCCAAAATCTTCATGATGGCCTGTTTTAGAAAACCAAAGGGTTTGCGGTTCATGCGAAGTTCCGGCCAAGCCCAAACGGTTTTGATAGAAAAACACACATGACGGATAGCCGTTTTTTTCACTAAATGAGCCTTCTGCCCAATCGGTGGTCCAATCGGCAGAACCGTAAGGACGTTCCAGCGTTACGGCTACTTTACGGGCCGTAGCAAATTCACTAATCACTACTACCCCCTCTTGGCGGAAAGTTACCGACGACATTTCAAACCCCGCTTGTCCGGTAATACCTTGTGCCCGTACGCGTATATAATAAATATGCCCCGTATCTTCTAAAGTACCGAATTTAACTAAATTACCTTCTTCATTAACACGTTGCAAATATTGAACGGCTTGCCAGGTGATTCCCAAATCTTCCGATTTTTCCACCACCAGCGTCCCCGTCCATGTACCGGAAGTCTGTACCCGCCAATCGCCGGCAGATTTGATAATAGCCGAAGTATCTTCATAGCCGAGGGCTCCGGTTTGTTTTTGGGCTTCTATGGTATGTGTCAGGCTGTATTTGCCGCCCACATCCAATGGAGAAAATGCATCAAAATTGCTCTCCAATATATAAGTTGTCTCACCGGTAGAGACGCTTCCGCCGTCGTTAATACCGCCGGAAAGGGCCTGCTCAATCACAATACTGGGCTCGTGGACGAAACTATCGCGATACGTCAAACGTAATACGGCCCCGTTCCAATCTCCGCCGGTGGCTTGGGGAGAAGTAATCTTAATCACACCGCCTAAATTTTGTGCCGTCAGGCCATACGCATTATAACGGGCATTAAAATCGCCCACTAATTGGGCCATATCTAACCCATAACCATGCGCTACCGAAAAGAGTTCATTTTGAAAATATCCATACACAAAATACCTACTATCCACCACCGGAGAAAAAGATAATGAGGCCGACACCCCTTCTACTTCCACCGTTTGCTCCGTAGCCACGATACGCATTTTATGGGTTTCGTCGGTATTAGACGGCTGAAACGGCCCAAATGTAATGGGTTGCTGATTCAAAGAAAAACGTCCGTTATCCACGCGGGTAAGGACATAAGGCGGATAATTGGGATGCGCCAAAAACAATTTTTGTCCGTATTGGGTATATGAAAGAGTTTGTAAATCAAGTGCCGAGAACGGCGAAACGATTTCGTAAGGTTCGGCACGATCGTTAAGAACCTGTCCTGCCGATGTAAAAACGCGAATATACTTCTCCCCGAATTCTAACACATACGATTCGTTTTCCCCAACGACAAAAGGAATCAGACGGCACGGTTTTTGTGTATATTTGGCCGTTCCCATGTAAGCCGTACCGGGCCGGTTAGAGGCCCCGCCTTGCGGATGGACGTAAAAATTACAAGCATTTTTAAGCCAAGTTTGATAAGCCGCACTATCTACACGCGCATGCAAAGACGGGCTGACTTCTCCGCCGGCAAAAGAAGGTTGTATATGACGGGTAAACATAATTAACGCACCTCACTAAAAGCATCTTTTTCGTTTCGGATGGTAAACGATTCGGAGGAATTAGTCCTACGTGCTTCCTGTAAACTGATCGTATATTTTTGCAAGAGTTGCGCTGCCAGTTGCGTATCTGCCGTTAAAGATACCGCCAAATCACAAGCTAGGGCTAATGAAAAACTTTTGATAAACGCCGCATCAAACAGGTTTTCATCCGTAATACGGCGGGTAAACTCCCCATAAGCCTTGTCTGATGGCGTTACCACCACCCGGCTATGTAAATCGGTCCGGAAAAACTCCTCAAAGGGCAAGCGGGTATTGCCTTGATCAAAAACACGGCGCATAAACAAGCACTCTGCCGGATATTTATACACAAACCGCCCCTGATTATCGGCTTCTTGTTCCAGCAACGTTAGGGGCTCTTGTGCCGCAGCAAATGCCCAATTATGGGTGCGTAAGACTTCATCTCGCACCGGAGCATAAAACAAATTTAAGCGGCGGGCTTTTTCATTTTCCTGCTCTAAAGACAAAATCGGGGATTGCCCCAACTGTGCCAAGGCTAAATTACAAATATGTATTTTTGTTATCATTTTTATACTCCATTTTAATTTTATTTATTATTTAATATATTTTTTATTATTTACTATAAAAAAAATTTTAATGCTGAATTTATTTTTACTTATTTTTTAAGCATTTTTATTTTTAATGTTATTTTTGCGATTACAAAATAAGATAAAAAAAGATACAAAACATTTTTAATTTAAACCGACAAAAAGTTTCAAAAACTAATTCTTTTAGGTTATTTTTTTAGATTTCTTTAAAATCCCCTTAAGAAAATCAAAAACCAAGAAAATGTTTCATTATCTCCCCTTTCCGGGGCATTTTACACAGAGAAATCCCTAATTTTGCCCCTATTTTGAGCAAATTGGCCCCTTGGCGGATTTTTTCAGGACTTTCCCCTATCCAAATATCCCTAAAAAGGCTTTTTGGGAGGCGGGCGGAACAGAAAAACCGCCCGTCCCTATCCCTTTTTCGGTTGGCCCCGGGAGTTACCAATCGGGGTCTTTTGATCACCGCCAAGTTATGGAGCATGGCGGCAAGAAGGCACCGTTTAGTGCATATCTACCGCATCGGTCAAGAAGAACGAAATCTTGCCAGCGGTAGCGGCATCACCTGTTACGGTATATTTGGCGCGCAAGTAGCGTTTGACGCCCACCGGAACGGCTACCGCCATCAGTTGTTTGTCGGCCGTTAAGGCAGCCGCCAAGAACGAACCGGATGCTAATTCCACCGCATTAGAGAATTCCGCATTGTCTGCAGTTTCCAACGCAATTTTCAAACTGGTCAACGTAGCGAAATTTACATCCACGCGGCAGACGGCAAACATCCCGCCGGGGACAAAATTCCCGGCACTTTTCAAGTCCACGATATTCGTGGAAGCCGCCGTAGTGGTAACGGCTTGTTTATCGGATAATACGCTATTTTGATCTAACAACATAATCTCCTCCTAGGCCACGATGGCTTCCGTGTCGGTAATCGCATCACAGATGTGTACCGGGATTTCGTTAAACGTCATAAGTGGACGAGCCGTTAATTGGTCCGGCGTGTATTGGACGTTGGTGCGGCTGCTGGCCAGTTTGCGAAGTGCCGCTTTGACGGTACGGTTCATATACCACACCGGTTTGCCCATAGAAAGGCTTTGGATACGTTCTTCCAAATCGCACATTTTATCAATCAAGTCAGACGGAACATTGGTTGTATCAATGTTGCAGATACGTCCGGCGAAACGCCAATCTTGCACGGCAAGACCGAGTTTCCACTCAAAATATTCCTTGTAGGCAGGATATTCGTTTCCGTTAGCATCCACGTGATTGACAAGTCCATGATCTACCCGTTGGATACCGGCTTTAGATCCTTTCGGGAAGAAAGTAAACACCTTATCGGTATCCCAAACGACCAAATAAATAGACGAGTTTTTATCGGCAGTGCTACTCCCCCCGTCAATAACGTTGCGGGAACTTTCCGCACCGGAGAGTTCACAATAACGCGCGGCAAGACCGGTAAAGCGTTCGGGGTTTTTGCCTACGTTACCGTAAATCAAGTTAGCCGCCATGGTGTTAGACATTCCGGCGATAATTGCGCGGGATTGCCCGGTACGTACGGCTTCTACATGACCGCCTTTTTCGGCTACCAATTTATCCACTACGGAATAAGCCGACAACGTGCCATAACTTTCTACAACAACTTTCGTGGTGGCTTTGGCCGGTTCAATACCTTGATACGCACGACGCCAAGTTCCTTCCGGGATACCGGTGCGAACAGCATATTCATGTCCGCTGTCAAGCGAACTTTCACAGACAAGTGCGTCGCCGATAATATCGTTAGATTGGCTAAGCACTTCCGCAATCGCCAACTCTTGGCCCGACGGGTCAAATTGTTTGGCGTAATCAACTAGACTATATTGTTTATCAGCAATAATTGCCATTTTATATCTCCTTTAATTTCGTTTTCCGTACAACGCTTCAGCGAAGGTTTTATCTTGCGGAGCAGACGGCATACCGCCTGCCGAAATATCTTCGCTAATGGTGCGTCCGATCCCGCTGAGCGTACGGATCACAACGGGATGATTTCCCAGCCCCGTTTCTTCCAAAAGCTCGCGCAAGTCCGGGCCGCCGAACGTATTGGCAGCGCGCAAAGCAAACGCAATTTCTTGGTCTAATTTTTCCCCATACATAGCGCGTGTTTGTTGTGCCCAAGCGGTAACTTGTTCGCGTTTTTTATCTTGTGTCTGTTGCGTATAATGTTGCACGCAATTCTTCTCAAATGCGAGCCATTTTTCCACTTGTTCTGACGACAAATTTAATTCGTGCGCCAATTGCTTAAACACTTCGTAATCCGCCGCTTGAAACGGCGTATTTTCACGGGAAGGAACAATAGACGGGTCCGGTGTATCCGGCATCTGCTCGGTAGTCCGGTCGGCACTGGCAGTGCTGTCAGTTTCGCCCGGAGTTTGCGCGTTTTGCGCCGTAGCAGACGAGTTTGTTAAATCGGTATTTTCAAGCGCAGTAGGTGTAGTTTCAGACATTAGTTAACTCCTGTGTTAAGCGGTTAATTTCGTTTTGTTCCGAAGTAACTTCGGAAAGATATTCCCCCCGCATTTGCAGGTATGCAGAAGGAGAAGCGTCCTCAATTTCGCGCAACAAAAAAAGCCCGATACTTTGTTGCCCGCAATGAAACGCTGTGGCCGCATTGTCGCCGGGCACAAAAGAATGTTGGTGCACGCGTGCGGCTTGCAAGATACGCCACAATAAGCGGCGACCCTGTACCGTTTTTAGAACGGTTTGCAAATCAGCAGTATTTCGTTTTTTAAGTTGTTTTTCGTTCATAAGAGAATAGAGGAGCCGACCTGCCCGGACAAGTCCGGCTCCGACGGTACATAAACAGCGTTCGCTAATTTTAGACGCCTGTTTTAGACCGTTTCCGATGTGATAAGCCAACGGAAAAATAAGTTCGCGGGACGTTTATTTTTCCGCACCGCACCGGGCCGTAACGCTTATAAGGACGCGCCCGCGTGCGGATTTTTATTCCCTTTAGTTTTCCGCAAACTGAGAGGACGCGGACGTCATTTTATTTTCATCCGCCGCTTGCGGGGAAACCGGTTGATTTTCCGGCTCCCCCGCCGGGGTTGTGTTTTCTTGGGCGCTTTTTAACAGTGCAGGTGCAACGCCGAGTGCTTTTAACCCTTCTTCCAGCGCACATTCGTAATCTACGCGCTTTAGAATTTCGGGTTGGGCGGCCGCAACGCTCGCGGCGTAATTTAACCCTTGCACTAAGGACGACAACCCCGCTGCCTTCTGTGCTTGTGCAATCATAGATACATATTCCACTTTAATCGGCATACCTTGTATGCTTTGCGGCGGTGTAGGAAGCAATCCTTGCCGCACAAGCAAATTAAATGCACGGTCAATAAGCGGGTCTAACAGTTCGTTTTTAAGCCGCTCCAACACCGGGCCTAACACCAGCATTTTTTCTTGATGACGCTCGGCCACTTCGGTAGCAGTCATACCCGTGTAATTTTGCGCAGAAAGCGCAAGAAAGACATCTGCAAAAAACTGCGAACGGATCGTGGCACGCACCGACTCAATAGCGGCATCCAATGAGTTCAAGTCGGGTTGCACTTGATACGCCGGACGTACCGCCCCATCCCCCGTACCGTTGTAGCGGGTTACTCCGCCCGGAAGCAAATTAACTTCACCTTGCACATTGGCGGAAACCATCACGGGCGGATTGGTACTTTTATCTAAAGCAACCAGTTTTGTTTTCTGCATTTTTTGCAGCATTTTAACATCACCCAAACACTTCCACCCCGGGCCTTTACCATAAACGTCGGAAGCATTTTTCACTTCCCAACGGGCGGCAATTACCGGAAATTCTTTGTATCCGCCCCGACGCAAAATATGACCGTCTTCCAAGAAATAGACGCTGGTAAATGCCATGTGGTGATGATCGCGCAAGAGCGGCGAATGGTGGGTGTTAGGTGTAATTAAATGAAATACTTTGTAGTATTTAGCACTTTGTTGTTCGGCGGGGAGTGCGCAGATTTGTGCCGGTACATTTTCAGCCCCGAACTTTTCAATTAGTTGCTCGGCCGTTAAAAAGAACTCGCGTCCAAAGCGATTCGTGCGACCTTTTTCATCCGTTCCCAAGCAATACTCGCCAATCGTAAACGGACGGCAATAAATGCCTTTATCTTTATCTTCTTCTACCAAAAATGCCGCCGTACCAAAAACCGCAATTTCTTCGTAGAATCCGTGCAAGACACCGTAAACGTTGCTTTTGGCAAACACTTCTTCCAACCGTTTTTTGACGTCAAATATCCACTCGCGTGCGCCGGGCAAATCCATCATTTCTTCGGGAGCAAGGGACAAATCAAACCAACTTCTTGACGGACTTGTTAACCCGGACATCATCCCCGCACACAAGACTTCTACCGAAAGACACGGTGCAGAGTCCAGTAGCATTTTATGGTCAATGCGGCGCCCTTGATTAGGCAATTGCCCGTCAAAGAAACCGCGGGTAGGCGCAAGATACGCCCCCAATTCTTTCCAAACGGGCAACCACGAAGATTGCTCGTTTTTGAGTGCGTCATATTGACGCTTGTAATCGGTATGTAACTTTTTCATAATCAGTAAAAGGAAAGCAGAAGTGAAGAAAATTTACTACTATGTAGAAAACAGGAGGAAAATTATGGCAGGATTAATTGTGATTTTTATTTTTGCGGTACTGATGGCAGTACCGGGGTTCTATATTATCACACGCAAAGTGTTTCCGAAGAACAGCAAACGCTCGGCGGTGTGGACGACGTTAATTTTAACGGCACTATTTATAGCGGGGTTAGCCTTACTGCTACTTGGAAATTGGCCCGAATAGAAAACGAGCCGATAAGTTTGATACACAACCGCCTGAAAATAGGCGGTTTTTTTACGCAAAAAACAGACAACTTATTACAACAAAATCAATTTAGCGGGAAAATAAAGGAAGTACTACTAAGATTTTATAATTATAGCATAAATTATAATCATTTGTCAAGTAGGTCCTTTGTAAAACTGATTTTAGTAGATATAATCATACGCACTGTTGGGCGCGGAACGGTTGGTTTCTTGCTTACAAATTTGATGTACAAGATTAGTTCCGCTCATAGCCTTGCAGACTTGTTTTCCGGCGAATGTATTGTCGGGAGAAACTGATAATTCATGAGCAAAACCGATATTAGGAAAATCCGTACTTTGTCCATTGTATTTACCCGGAACGCCCAACGTACAAACCACCCGATCATCAGTATCTAATCCAATAATAAAATTACACCAGCCCCAATCAAAAAAATAGATTCTATTTTTTCCGGATTGTATGTCTTGTACTTTCAAAGGCGTTTTGGAAAAATCAATATCCAAGTCGTCAATACTTAGCGTATAACTACCGTTGGCCATGTAATATCGTTCTTGGGCATCGGCTAATGAACGGGTCATGTCTTTAAGAGTAGCAAACCGGCTTTTCAGCACGGCTTTTTGATATTGCGGAAGTGCTACGGCAGCCAAAATACCGATAATAAGAACGACGACCAATAATTCAATGAGTGTAAATCCGTCTAAACAATCTGATTTAATATTTTTCATAATGAGTCCCCCTGGTTTGATTCTATCAAATTTAACAAAAAAACATGTCAAACTTTCATCGTACAGAGGATGCTACGTTCAAATAACTTCGTACTCACTTTTGGCGAATTCGTTTGTGCGTTGTGCCGCTCCCGCACACACAGGCGCCGCAAAAGTAAGAGCGAGAGCATCTGCTAAATCGGGGCTTTTTCCGGTACGCGCTTTTAATTTTTCTTTCGGCTCCAAACGAAGTCGCCCCGCCGCATCATAATCGTAGGCGGTTTGACACAAATCGGCTTTCAGTTCCGCTACGTCGGGCAATGCGCCTACCGATTTTATCCACGCCGCCATTTCCCCCCACATTTCCGCACGTTTGTTGGCATATTGTCCGGCTTTAATCGGCACCCCGCCAAACGGCACTTCCGTTACCGAAAAACCCAACTGCCGCAAACGATCAATAACCCCGCCGCCACAACCCGCATCTATAAAAACTCCGTCGGGACGGAAGGACTCTATTTCGCGCGCCACATAAGACGCTAATGTCATATTATCTACCTGCGTCAGCACGATCGGTGCAAAGGCCTGCACTCCCTGACGACGAAAAATAACACTTCTATCGTCACCGAAACGAGCCGGATCAACCCCTAAAATTTTCGGAGAAAACCGCAACTCGCTAGGCGCATAATGCCGCTGCATGGCTGCCAACACCGCATCAATGGGAATTAAAATATTTTCCGCACTTGCCGTAAAATCGCACAGATATTCCTGACGGAAAATGGTAGCAGGCGTTTCTTGCTTAATACGCTCAAGTTCCGCCGGAGAAATAACGCCCGATTCGTCGGCCCTAAATACACCGCTCCACCAAACGGTAGGGTGGGTTTGGGCTAATTTTTGGGCTTGATTAAAAAGTTCGTAAAACGCATTTTGCCCTTTAGGTGTTCCCATAAAAACCACCCATCCGTCACGCGATAATAACATAGGCCGGATAATTTCCGCAAACAACCCGGGCTTAATTTGGGCATATTCATCTAGCACAACACCGTCGGCATACGTACCGCGCAAAGCATCGGGGTTATCCGCACCGCCTACCCATAACCGCGCGCCGTTAGGGAGTTTAATGCACAGTTCGGTTTCATTAATCGTAATATCCGGTAAAGGCGCGCAGTATCGTTTAAGATAATCCCATGCAATCAATTTGGCTTGTTTCAAAAAAGGAGCTATATAAAAATAGCGGGCATGCGCACGTGAATTTTGCAGTGCTTTTTTTAACAAATGATTGACGGCGCAAACCGTTTTGCCCAGTTGCCGGTGAGTAACAAGCACGCAAAAACGGTGGGTCTCCAACGCGGCGTGAATTTTGGCTTGTACCGGGCGGGGTTTATAGGGAATTGTAATGTGATTTTGTTTCATTCGTTTTCCCAACTCACAGTAATAGGTGTATGAATTGCGGCCGTTTCTTTACCGTCTTGCCAACCGAGCAGATTTTTTGCAGTAAATACGGCAAACGAGGCAGAATAATTACCGCGCAAACTATTTTGAATAAGAATATTACTTTGTAAATCACGCGCTTTTTGAGCCGCTTCATGAAAAGCGGGGTGAGCATTTTCCCAATTAGTTAGTACTTCGCACGTCGTGCCCAATTGTTTGGCAAAGGCAGCAAAAGTGGGCAGTTCGGCAGCAGTTTCCACCAGAGCGACGGAGCCGTCTCGCTTTTGCACTTCTGTAACACGAAAAGCCGGAACATCAAAAAAGGCAAGTAATCGCTCACAAAATTCCGGTTTATAACGAAGAAGTGTAGGTTTGTTTGCAACATCAGCAGTTGTTCTTTTACGGGACATAAATTTTCTCCCATACAAAATCACCCGACGAACGGGCCCTGAAAATACCGGAAATAAAAAAGGAAATAAAAAGGAAGATAAAAAAATACAAAGCGAAGTAAGTTGCTTTGTAATGATAAATATATTATAGCATAAATTTTGATATTTTGTCAAATTTATTTAACATCGGCAAAAGCCAACCATTTTTAATGCCACCAAACGGCCAATCGGCGATAGCAGCCAAATCATCCTGTTCTCTTTGATTCTGCGCGACACACGTATTGTATAAGAAAATACTGACATATAAATAAGGTTCCAAACTGGTGCTATACAATTTTCCATACGCACTATTAACTTGTACTTTCAAAAAGGCAGCACGCGCAAAAATAAAATTTTCCAAATACAGTTTTTTTGCATATCTTTCAGACATTCATCCCCCCGCGCGCGATAAAAATACGGTCCGCGCGACAAATGCAACACTAAAAAAAGGGTTAATTTAAGAGTATATTTTTCGGCAACAGATTCAGTTTTTTACGTCTGGGAAGCAAAGTTAACCCGCGCTTCCGAAGCACTTTTTAATATAGGCCGGCCGGCACCGGATGTTAACTTTGCTAACCCAACCAACTTTTTATTTGCTACAATTAAACCACATAGTTCAGGGCAGAATTATGCAGTTGCGCACAACAGAGCACACCCGCCGCTGGGAGCGGCGCAGTCGCATGTGAGTCCGACCTCTCCGTTTGAGATTTCCTACAAGACAGGAACTTTCAAATGCGCTGGCAAGATGAAAAACAAGAAGTTGGCCCGTTTTTCATATTGTTAGTATAGTAAGTATTGTTAGCATTTGTCAAGCAATTTTTTATAAATGCTTCAATATATTTTTTACCGACGATGAATAACTTTGAAAAACAACTGGAAAAATGGAATAATGGCATTTTACGCGGGGCACAAGCTAAGTTAGCAAAGTGCCTACAAGTCACTACGGCTACCGTAGCCCTTTGGACTACCGGCAAACGCCGCCCTTCTAAAGGATATATTGCCAAAATGGCCCAACTATTTAACTCAACTATTGCCGATGTGCAACGATTATTTATGACGCCAAATCATACTTCCGTGTCTTTTACCGCCACGACACAAACCGGGGTATTATGTGATTCACCGGGTCCGGATATATACACAGTAGAGCCTTACACAACCCTTTTAACACCGACAGAAAAAACGGTATCTTTGCCTGTTTTTACCAAAGTACCCACCTCTTATCCGCTTTTTCGGCATACGCAAGTACGGGCGTGGTGGACAATACCGCAATCAGAGGCTAAAAAAGCCCGGTTTTTATTTGTATTGCCAAGCGATACGGATCGGGAACGGTTATTATTTATTCAGCCTTGCAATTCATGGAAAGCAGGTAAGTATATGCTTGGAATGGGTGTAAAAGAATATTTATTATTCCGTGTCAAAAGAACAACAAATGGTTTGATTTTGGAAACAGAAGACGGGGATAAATTTCCGGCACAACATTTTTCGCCTATTGGCGTAGTAACCCGGCAAATTTGCCAATTATAAATTTTCCCTTGATTTTCGCCGAAATATCATTATACTATCTATACCTGAAGATAGTTGCAGAAAAATTCTTTTGGTCGGCCGATGGGCATGGCTTATCGGTCTGAAAAGGAGAAACTGTTATGTAACGTAATCTAGGCAGGCGCGAAGAGCGTAGTTTAGGTTGCGGGCGTAGCAGAAAATAAGAGTTCTTTGTTTAGATGCGATACAGTAGGACGGCGCGGATGCAGCGTTCGGTGCACAAGCCTTAAGCCTGTTATTTGCGAATAATGGGAGCCCTTAAGGATATGGGCCGGAGCACCCCGTCTCAGGCGGTATGCGGCAGAACAAAATTCTTGACTGCACTTTTTTAGGTAAGAGAGCGACTAATGAACATGTCGGTACAATGAGTCCTGCATTGAATAAATGCGGGGCTCTTTTATTTTTAGTCAAAAGGGCTTGCAAAACCTACCGTACTTTGCTAAACTATCAAACAGCGTCCGGCAATTTGTGGCCCGAACGCCTCATTTTTTGATAAGGGGTTTTACCAGTTATGCCGATTAAAAAAACTAATAAAGAAGCCTTAACCGCTACTGAACTCAAAGAGATAAAAAAACATCTTTTACAATTAAAAGAAGAAGCGGCTGCGCGGTTAAAAGATAAAAAAGACATGGATATGCCTGAAGCAGAAGTAGGAGATCCGATTGACGATGCTTCGCGCAGTTTAGATAAAGAAATTCTTTTTGAACTTTCCGGTAATGCCCATAATACTATTGAGCAAATCGAGGCGGCTTTACGCAAAATCGACAAAGGCATTTACGGTACGTGTGAATATTGCCGTCAACCTATTCCTAAAAAACGCATCAAAGCCTTACCGTTTGCGCGCTATTGCGTCAATTGTCAACATACCAACGAACACCGCAATCACTAATTTGTCTATCAAATAAACGCGGTTTTTAATAAAAACACCCCGCTTAAGCAAGCGGGGTGTTTATTTGATGACAAATAATTTTACGGTTCAAATACCACACGTGTATGCTTTTTATCTTTAGCCACCGCGCTGATTTTGTAACTGTTTTCACTCACTCCGATTTTGAATCCTTTCGGTTCCAATATCTTACGGGTATCGCGTTGAAATTGTACCGGATCCCCGGACAAAAGGGCCAAACGCAACAAATCATTTGTGTAATAACCATACATTTTTTTGTGGGCTTCTTCCAACTTCGCAATTTGACTTAGTTGCATACGGGCATGGCGGATATACCATCTATCTACCAAAGCCCCCCCACCGAATGAGTGAAAATAGATTGTCCCGGCAAACAGCAACAACAATATCACGCCCAAACCGCGTAAAACCAAGGTTTCCGCGCCGCTTTTTTCACGAATTTGCACGACCACGCTTCCACCCAAAAAATCATGCAACGCGCGGTGTCTATCATCAAAAAATGCCCACAAAAAACCACAGCCGAACAATCCGAAACTAATGTAATAACCTACCGCCCGTAAAAAAGCCCGTACAAACGACACAGAGCCGCTTAAATCTTGTTTAACAACGGCGATGCCGACCAATGCCTTGCCTAATGTCATACGATCGCCACATGAAAAAATAGTTTCATACAACACAAATAGTCCATTGATAATGGCTACAATAGCCACCCCCTGCCACAATTCCAATTCCGGGTTGGCTAACTTAATCCACAACCAAGTGATAAATTGGCTAGGTAAAAAGACAATGCCGTAATCAATTAGCAGTGCCACGAACCGTTCGGCCACGGTTGCATAAATAATTTTCGGTTGTTCTTGGGTATCAGTAACAACAGGGGTATCTTGCATAATATTAATACGTTGTTGTGTCATAGAGGTTCCTCGTTACAAGTATTATAACAAGTTTTGGCTTAGAAGATACTTCTTTTACAAAAGGCTTGATTTTTCTCGGAGTTAAACATATACTTAAAGAGTAAGCAATTTGCTACAAACAAGGAGAAAACTTATGGTAGTGTGGTTTTTATTTGGCGCCATGTGCGTTTTGGTACTTATCTTTATTTTAGCGTATTTTAAATTTGCTTCATTAAGCAAACAAACCCAAAAAGCGTGGCAACAGTTGGATCACCAACTCAAATTCCGCATGGAATTTATTCCGTCGTTGGCGTTATCGGCGGCGTCTTTATCAGAATTGGACCGGGAATTTGCATATCAGTTAAGTTCGTTCAAAATGCCAAACCCGCAAAAACTTTCGTTAAAAGAACGGGTAGAACACGAAGCAAAACTTACGCATGCGTTCCAAACGGTATTTGAAGCCGCCAGCAAGCACCCCGAACTTACCAACGATGAACATTTTTCCAAACTCAAAGACAGTATTATTCAATCGGAACAGAAAATTCAACGGGCCAAAAAGAAATATAATTCTACGGCACACACATTTAACATTATTACGACGGTAATTCCACTCAACCTGATTGCGAAGATGTTTGAAATGGAACCGTACGATTATTTTGATTTTGATTCCAGTTTATAATCCAAATAATCTAAAAAACCCCGGCTTAAACCGGGGTTTTTTTGCGTCTAAAATGGTATCATATATATATGATCATTGATGATGAAAAACTACAACGAACGTTGGAAGATGCCAAATCGCATACCGATTCCGACGTGACGGCTATTTTAGATAAAGCGAAAGCCCTACACGGAATATCGCTGACGGAGGCGGCCGTATTACTTAACTTAACCGACCGCAAATTGTTAAATAAACTTTACGATACTGCAAAATTTGTCAAAGAAGCCATTTACGGAAATCGTATTGTATTATTTGCTCCGCTTTATATTTCCAACTTATGCTCCAACGAGTGTGTGTACTGCGCGTTTCGCCGTTCTAACACGAAGTTAAAACGTCATGCCAGCACACAAGATGAAATCAAACAAGAAGTTACCGCCCTGTTACAACAAGGCCATAAACGTATTTTAATGGTGGCCGGAGAAGCATACCCCGGCGGCGGCTTACAATATGTGTATGACAGCATTAAAACGATTTACGACACACGCTGGAACGGACAAAATATCCGCCGCGTTAACGTTAATATCGCACCGCTGACAGAACCCGAATTTGAAGAACTCAAAAAGTGCAATATCGGTACCTATCAACTTTTTCAAGAAACGTATCACAAAGAAACGTATGAAAAGTTGCATATTGCGGGAGCCAAAAAAGATTATCAATTCCGTTTAGACGCTATGGACCGCGCCTTGGAAGCAGGGATCAATGATGTGGGCATTGGGCCGCTGCTTGGCTTATACGACCACAAATACGAGATTTTAGCCACGTTGGAACACTCGTGGTATTTGGATCAAAAATACGGCATTGGGCCGCACACTATTTCCATTCCGCGCATTGAACCGGCGGAAGGGAGTGATTTCAGCCAGCACCCCAACGACGTATTATCCGATGACGATTTCAAGAAATGCGTAGCCGTACTACGCTTGGCTGTTCCTTATACAGGTATTATTTTAAGCACGCGCGAAAGCCCTGCCATGCGTAATGCCTGTTTGGAACTCGGCGTATCGCAAATTTCCGCGGCATCCCGTGTGAACCCGGGCGGTTATTCGTATGATAAAGACAATGGCAGCCAATTCACGTTAACCGATGACCGTTCGTTAGCCGAAGTGATTGACGCGGTGGTAGATGCCAAACATATGCCGTCTTTCTGCACCGGGTGTTACCGGTTAGGACGCGTAGGCAAAGATTTTATGGATATGGCAAAACCGGGCTTAATTAAGACGCACTGCTTGCCTAATGCTATGTTCACATTTGCCGAGTATTTGGAAGACTTTGCGCCTGCCCCGCTCAAAGCCAAAGGATATGCGCTGATTGAAAGCACGGCGAAAGAAGCGTTCCCGGCGGATTCTCCGATACAACTGCTGATTAAAGAGAATTTGTCCAAAATCAAATCAGGCAAGCGTGATTTGTATTTCTAAATAGTTATACCGAAACGCCCTGTGCAAGCGCACAGGGCGTTTTAATTGGCCATATTATAGGACATAAAAAAGCCCCGCTCGTTAAGAGCGGGGCTTTACAAATTTCTAATTTACTTAGAATTTGATTAACATACCGAGTTGGCCTTTTACATTGTCCTTGTTATAGTTGTCTCTGTTGTAGTCAGTACCATCCCAAGAAGTGTATTTGGCATAACCGGCACCGGCGAATAATTCCACATATTCATTGTGGGCATATTTAACCGTTACGTCACCTTCCCAGGTGGAAGAGTGATCCATGCGGTGATCTTGGAAGGAATAACCGTCCAAAGATACGGTCCATTTGTCAGCCGGTTTTACATCAAAACCGAGGTTGAACATGGCAACACCGTTGTTGGAGTAATCAAAGATATCTCCGCCTAAGCGATGACCGATAAGCAAGCCGGGAGTGTAGTTACCCAAGGCCCAGAAGCCTTCGTTAGCATACAAGAAAGCACCGCGGGCAGTTACCGCTTTGATATCAGTGGCTAAGTCCACTTTAACCATGTGACCGGTGTCTTTGTTTTCTTTGAAAAGACCATTGCGGAAACCATAGTTGCGGGCATATTCGGCAGCCATGCGGACAGCTTCGCCGTCGAAGCCGAGTTTAGCACCATAGAAACCACCGTTGCCGTCTACCGGGTATACGAGAGCCGGGAAAACGGTATGATCGGTGAATTTCATATCGCTGAAGTTATAAGCATAGGCTTGAAGTTTCAACGCATCGGTCAAGTTCAATTTGAAGTCACCACCGATTAAGGTAGCATCAACTTCGTCTACAACGATCGTAGGATCAACGAGGTCATCATCAACCATTTTGATGCGACCGGCGATTAACGTTAAGGCTTTAACGTCATCACCATAGGTCACTTTAGCAGCATCTAACGAGTTGGTTAAACCGTTAAATTCGGCATTGTAGTGGTTCGGACCAATGTACATTACAGCACTGTCTTCATCACCGTAGAATTGGCGGCCGACGGTCGCTTCTAAGCAGCAGAATAAATTGTGGAGTACCACATTGGCTTCTACTAAACGAACATCGTTCCAATATTGGTTTACGGTTTTACCGGTGGAGACATCATTGCCCCAGACGTTCGCATATTGGAACATTAAATTAGCGGTTACATCTTCCACTAAATCAGCGGATAAACCGGCTAATACACGAACACTGGTGCCTTCGTTATAATTTTTTACATTTTCACCGGTAATCGGATCGACAGCCACAACCATATTGTGGTTAACATCAGAGGTGATAGTTTGAATATCGCCTTTGAGGTTTACATTTTTCAATACGTCAGCGTTAGCAGAGACTGGTAACAAAGCAGCCAAGGCTAACAAGCTTAGTAGTTTTTTCATGCTAAGTACTTCCTCCTGTTTAAGTTTAACTACCCTACCTAATTATTAAAACTCTTTGCGAAAAAAATTGCAACCCCTTTTTCAAAATACACTTGACATTCTAAAACGAAATTGATATCTTTTACACATTTTAGACGATAATTTTGATTTTTTCCCGTCGTTCCGACGAGAAACACAAGAAAGGGATAAAATGCTTCTCGTACAAAAAAGACTCATCCGGCAAAAAATTGCATGATTTTTTGAACTCATTTTAGTTCGTGAAACAAAAAAACGCAAAAACACGGGCCCAACAATTAGTTAGGCCCGTGTTTGCTTTTTAGAGATTATAAATAATCTTTACATTAGTTCCAAAGGGCGAGTTTGGTTACTTTGTCCGTACGCCGCACTTTCGGCTCACCGACAATTTCTTGTACGTACGCTTCGCAAACGTGAATTTTCGTACCTAACATCAAGTGCCCGCCGATGACATTAAATTCCTCATCAGACAATGTCACATGAGCATGCACCATCGGGCGGTTATCTTGAATTGAAATATTGCCCGATAAGTTAAGCAGTTCCAACGGCTGATTCACCGTTTGTTTTTCGTAGCGTTTTTTAGCCGGGTCGTAGTAACCGATAGTGGCATTGGCTACCGAACCGATTACGTGAACCACTCCGCATTTTACTTGATTGTCGTGGCAAAAATCACACAAAGATTCCAACAAATCTTTCCCTTTCGGAAGTTTGAACAAATACGTCCGTCCGGTTAAATAAGGTTTTTCTTCTGCCATGTTTTATTTCCTCCCAATTACAGCCACTGTTTGGCTTTTTTCAAATCGTGAACATACGCCTTAATTGCACGCAACATATCCACACCGGACATGCCGGCTTCTTCATAGACTTTGCCAGCACTGCCGCTGCCTAAAAACTTTCCGTTTTTATGCGGATAAAGCGTATGCTTGCGCCCGGCTTGGCTTAACAGCCACGCATCTAATGTCGGGCGGGTAAAATCGGTAATTCCCATAGCCGTTTGACGAAGCGAAAGCGGTAAAAGTTTTTCTTGTTGTTTTTCCGGTAACGCTTCAAACAGTTCGCGGCTGGTAATATAAACGATATTTACATTTAATTTATGTTTAGCAAGCGCAGGTAAGACTTCTTGTAAAACAATACGTCCTACACCTGCTCCCTGAACAATAACCGTACCGTCGGCTTTGCCTTTAGCACGGTGCATATAATACAGTCCGTTCACGGCCTGTTGCGCAGGATCCATTCCCAATGCCTTGCGGTCAACAAACTGGGCCGAAGGGCGCGCCACAAACGGTGCAAATACTGCCGGATGTAACGATAAAGATTTTGTTACAAGCGGCCAAATTTCATCTACTTCTACCGGGGTTGCCGTAATACATGAACCCGTCGGGAAATTATCTTGCAATAATTGAAGTGATTGCGGGTCGGCGTGAGTGGGGCCGTCTTCTCCCGTGGGCAAACTGGCATGTCCGTTAAACAAAATAAGCGTATTAGGAGTAAGACCCACTTCGCGCGCCGCTTGCACACCGATTGCATGCAACCGTGCGGCTACATGTTCAAACGCCACAAACGCACCGTAAGATGAACAGACAGCCGTGTGCGCACCAAACGACGAAATACCGCTACATACCGCCGCCATACCGTCCTCACAAATTCCCCCCATCGCCACTCGGCGAGAAAGCGGATTGGTAAGCGTATTAAAATTCCCCGCGGGAAAATCTTTTGCTACTCCCACCGCACCCGTTGAGCCGTATAAGTCAGCCGAGCCGACGAACAACGTGCCTTTTGTTTGTTTATTAAGATACCCAAGCACATTACCTAATACGCCACGTGTTGTGTATGATTTCCCGGCTTCAAAAACAAATTCCGCCGGAATTTTTGACGGTAAAAATTTAGTATAAAGATACTGACTATTTCCCAAATTTTTACGCGCCGTACGTTTAGCCTTTGTAAGGGCAGACGCGCGCGCCGTCAGTAATTTAGCCATGTATTTGGCGGTTGTCTTTTCTTTTTCAAGGGCTTGACGCACCGTTTGCAAACTGGCCCAGAAATACTTTTCTATATTAGCCGGAGTTTTATCGCCTTCAAAACGCGGGAACGACACGCCAAACGTCTTTTCAAATTCGGCAAGTGCCTGATAAAATCCTTCAGAGGCAAATTTATGCCCGGCCCCGTGGGATGCCTTGCCTTCAATACCGTATTTCCATCCTTTAACCGTGCGGTAAATAATCGCCGTCGGCTGATTATTTTTCATATCCGCGGCTAAACGCTGGGCGAGATGAATTTGATTAAAATCATGTCCGTCAGGCACGTAAATCACATTAAAATCGTGGATACGGAAAAACTCACACGGATTCCATTGGACATATTCGCCGGGGTTTTCCCCGTCGGAAGTTACGCGGTTTGTTTCAATAGAGGCCTCGTTCCAATCAATGTGAAATACCACGTTTTTCAGTTGCGCCGTAGCCGCCACTGCCGCCGCTTCGCTAACGCGTCCGGCAGTTAAACCGCCTTCCCCTTCTATAATATGTACTACGGGGCATTTCTTTCCGTACACATCAGCCGCGGCCAAGGCAAGGCCGACAGCAGAGCCGTCGCCGACTCCGCTTGCCCCGGTACTGGTGCGGACAAACGGCACGAGCGGCTCGGGATGTCCGCCAAGGGGTTTGGAGCGAAACTTATTAAACAACGGCGTATTTTGTACGCTATTATGACGAAACCCGAGCAGATCTTCCAAACGTAATTGTTGTTCTTTTTTCGTCGGCAACAACGTAGCATTTCCAATACGCGCACACTCGTTACGCAACGCCCACATGGCATATAATCCCAGCGCTTTGTGTCCGGCGGCATACGAAATAATATCGTTTTCATTGATATGGGGGCGTTTCAAATCGTAGGCCATTTCCTTATATAAAAGGTGTTCCACCATCCGTCCGCTGGAAATACTTCCCCCCGGGTGGCCCGAAGTGGGCACATAATTATATAAGAGAGCCACTAACGTACGATAGGCCAAATCTAATTTTGTCAGCGCGGCGATTTCTTGTGCGCTCAAGGCATATCCGGTTTTGTTATTATAATCGGATACATCCACAAAAACGCCGCGTTTATTTCCCAGTACCATTTTTTTATTCATATAAAAACACTATGAGCGAGTTACCCCGTGATGTGCCACATACGAAACAAGTTGGAACATTGCTTCAATATCGGCCTTGGCAGATACTTCTACGCACGAGTGAATATTGCGTGCGGCAAGCGATAAGGCACAAGCGGGAATACCCGTTTTAGACAAGTGAATCACGCCCGCGTCATTACCGCCGCGCGGCGCACAACGCACTTGCCAGTTAATTTTTTCCTGACGGCAAATTTGTTTTAATCCTTCAAAAAGCCAATCGGGCGTAATCGTGCGCCCATCAATGACAGACACGCCAACCCCGCCCCCCACACGTACAATGTAATTAGGCGCACTGCAACCGGGGATATCGGCCGCTCCGGTGGAGTCTAACGCAAAACCCAAGTCGGCATCAATGCCAAAGGCTGCGGTTGTGGCCCCGCGCAGTCCCACTTCTTCTTGTACGGTAAATACAGCATAAATATTATAAAACGGATTTTTAGCATGACGCACCAGTTCGGCCAGCACAAACACACCCGCGCGGTCATCTAATGCTTTAGCGCAAATGCGGCCGTCGCCAAATTCTTCATATTGGCGGTCTAACACGGCACTATCACCGGGTTCTACGATTTCGTGCACTTTTCCGGCGGGCAAACCGGTATCAATATAAAGGTCATTCATAGGAACGGCTTTGGCGCGGTCGGCTTCCGTAGTGATGTGCGCCGGTTTCGTACCGATGACGCCCAAAATCGGGCCTTTTTTAGTTTGTACGCGCACCCGTTGAGCAAGTAACGTACGCGGGTCAATCCCGCCTACCGGAACAAAATACAAAAACCCGTTATCATCTACATAGCGTACCATGAGGCCCACTTCGTCCATATGGGCACACAAAAGCAGGTTTTTGTCCGACGTACCTTTTTTATATACGATTAAATTACCTAAAACATCGGTGCGGATTTCGTCGGCGTACGGCGTTAAAATTTGTGTAAGATATTCACGGACCGGGGTTTCGCGGCCGGAAACGCCCGCCAGATTAGTTAGTTTTTCAAGCACAGCAAAATCTAATTTTTCCGTCATAAATCCTCCGTTTTTTGATAATTTTGGTATTTACATTATACTCTCAAACATTTTTTTTTGCAAGTTAAATTGAATTTGACACCTTCATAAATCCAGAAAAAATGTTACACCCGCCGTAAAAAATTGTAGAATAAGAGTGAAGAAGTTTAATTTTTAGGAGGAATACATGACTGTTTCTTACAAAGAACTTGGCCTCGTAAATACGCGCCAAATGTTCAAAGATGCAATGGCCGGTGGTTATGCCATTCCGGCGTATAACTTCAACAATATGGAACAACTCCAAGCGATCGTTACCGCTTGTGTGCAAACCGGTTCTCCGGTTATCTTGCAAGTATCTAAAGGCGCGCGCCAATATGCCAACGCTACTTTGCTTCGCTGGATGGCCCGCGGTGCCGTAGAAATGATGAAAGAAATCGGCAAACCCGTTCCGCTTTGCTTACACTTAGACCACGGAGATAGTTTTGAATTGTGCAAAGATTGCATTGACAATGGTTTCTCCTCGGTCATGATTGACGGTTCTCACTTGCCGTACGAAGAAAACGTAGCACTCACCAAAAAAGTAGTGGACTATGCACATCAACATGATGTAACCGTAGAAGGCGAACTCGGCGTTTTGGCCGGTATTGAAGATGAAGTTTCCGCCGAACACCACACCTATACGGATCCTGCCCAAGTAGAAGATTTCGTTAAACGCACCGGTGTAGATTCGTTGGCTATTTCCATTGGTACCAGCCACGGCGCATACAAATTCAAAGTAAAACCCGGCGAAAAATTACCGGAACTGCGCTTTGATATCTTGGAAGAAGTTTCCAAACGCTTGCCCGGTTTCCCGATTGTACTGCACGGTTCGTCTTCCGTACCGCAATGGGCTGTTGAACAAATCAACAAATACGGCGGCAAATTGGATAACACCGCCGGTATCCCGGAAGAACAATTACGCAAAGCCGCCAAATCGGCTGTATGCAAAATCAATGTGGATTCGGACGGCCGCTTAGTGATGACCGCCACCATCCGCAAAATCTTCGCCGAAAAGCCCGCCGAATTTGACCCGCGCAAATATCTCGGCCCGGCCCGCGAAGCCTTGATTAAGATGTATGCCGAAAAGAACGAAACCGTATTCGGTTCCGCCGGCAGAGTGAAATAAGTTCTCTTATAGCACAAAAAATACGCGCTCTCTTGTTAACAGAGAGCGCGTATTTTTTACGCGCTCCATAATAAAACCTACTGACTAAAATTTTCTGTTAAGGTAACAGGTAGTAGTTATGTCCGCCCCCCGTGTGAGAAACGGTAGCGGTTTTTTCTATCTGGGCACAGAAATGAGACGTATCGCTTTGGGGTTCTATACAATACATATTCCCATCAGGAAACGCAACGATTCCCCGGCCGCGATATTCCCCTTCTTTCCACATGCCCAAGGTAGACACGGAAGCAGTTGTATTACAATTGAGAATAATTTCAAAATCTTTACCAGCCCGGGTGGTATCGGTTGGACCGCAAGTTACATAACCCGTAAACGGAGTATCTTTAGGCGTAAGCGGTAAATCTACCGATAGCGGCTCAAAACTGGAAGAATATTCCCCATTGGCCAAATGGTATTCTTCTTGGGCTTCCCACACACTTCTGACCAATGCTTTTAACTGCGTATTTTTACTTCTCCACACCGCCTTTTTATATTGCGGCAAAGCAACGCTGGCCAAAATACCGATAATCAGCACAACGACAAGTAATTCTATGAGCGTAAAACCGCCGAAATTATTCTGTTTCACTTTTAACTCCTTTTTTGTAAATGATTGTTAGTACAATTCTAGCAAAAAAAATAACTATTTCCTAAAAATTTCGGTAGCACGGTCAAAGATACCGTTGCAATAGGCAATCGCTAAACCGTAGTTGGAAACAGGCACGCCCTTTTGTGCGAGCATTTCCAAGCGGTGTAAAATCTGCGTGCGCGTAACCATACATCCGCCGCATTGGATGGCCAACTTGTACGTTTCTACATCTGGCGGCAAAGCGTCCAAACTGGCGATTACATTAAATTGTAAATTTTTTCCGGTAAATTTTTGCAACCAATTAGGCAGTTTGGTGCGCCCAATATCATCACATTTATTGACGCTGTGCGAGCAAGATTCCATAATCAACACCTTATCACCGTCTTGCAAGCGGCTAATGGTACGCGTCCCTTTCAAATACATATCAAAATCACCTTTCAGGCGCGAGAATAAAATACTAAAACTCGTTAACGGAATTTCTGTCGGCACCACAGCATTTACATACTCAAACACTTGCGAATCGGTAATCACTAATTTGGGCGTATGCGTTTGCAGATATTCGCGCAGTTCGGTATCTTTTAAGCACACCGCCCACGCGCCGATATCCAGCAAATTACGTATGGTTTGTACTTGCGGTAAAATGAGCCGGCCTTCGGGCGCGGAAGAATCTACGGGAATGACCAGCACCACTTCATCACCCGGACGGACGTGATCATCTAATAACACATCTTGCGCGTAAGCACTTTTGGGAAGAAGTTGTTTGATTTTATCCAACACGGCTGCCACGTTGGGCTCTTTACACGAAAAACGTACCACATCGGCCCCGCGAATATCCACCGACATTGGCTCAATATCTTCCTTATTATGTACAAAGAAAAACGGAATTTTTCGCGCCACACACGATTCCATTAAACTTTGGTCGTACGGGCCGAATTCTCCCGCAAAAACAAGTATCGCTAAATCTACGTGATCTAATGCTTCGTGCGCGCGTTGGATACGAAGCGTACCCAAGTCGGACGTATCATCCACTCCGGCCGTATCAATGAGTACCACCGGGCCAATGCCTAAAATTTCCATCGTTTTTTTAACAGGGTCCGTTGTCGTACCGGGTTGTTCGGATACGACGGCCGTATGTTGCCCGGTAAGGGCGTTAATCAGGGAACTTTTCCCTACGTTCATTTTTCCGAAAATGCCAATATGAGGCCGATTTGTCTTTACCATAGTTTTAGTATAGCAAATCTTACTTCCGTCTTTCCTTTCCGGTTTTACCATAAAGACACAAGAAAGTATATCTATCCCTAATCTCTCCCCCCTTTTTCTTCTATATAAGGTATAATGAGTGTATATACCTTATGGGGAGAAATTATGAACAAATTTGATACTTACTTAAAAGAACGGGCTAAACTGGTAGAGAAAAATCTATCTAAATATATCGCCAAAATTCCTAACGCACCGAAAATCTTAACTGATGCCATGGACTATTCCTTGCAAGCGGGCGGCAAACGCGTGCGCCCAATCCTCGTTATGGCTACCGCCGAAGCCTTTGGCAAAAAAGCTCAAGATGTTATGCCCGCTGCGTGCGCGACGGAAATGCTCCACACCTATTCTTTAATTCACGACGATTTGCCTTGTATGGATAACGACGATCTGCGCCGCGGCAAACCCACCAACCACAAAGTGTTCGGCGAAGATTTGGCTTTGCTCGCGGGCGACGCACTTTTAACCTACGTATTTGAAGTGTTTGCGCAAAACGGGAAAGTAAAATCTATCGGTGCGGAAAATACGTTAAACGCCTTATTAAATTTTGCACACTGCACGGGTGCATCCGGTATGGTCGGCGGGCAAACGGCCGACGTATATGCCGAAGGCGTAAACACGCAAGATACGCATAGTTTTCGGGCCGATAAACTCCGCAAAACCTCTAAACCGTTAGCCAAAAAGACCTTGCACTATTTTATGTTGCCCCCCACTGTTAAAGAAACAACTCCGGAAAACATTTTGAATTATATTCACGCCAACAAAACCGGCGCGCTTATCCGCGGCAGCGTGGAAACGGGCGCCTTACTGGCCGGCGTAAAAGGCAACGACTTAAAACTCATTAAAACCTATGCCAACAGTATCGGGCTGGTGTTCCAAATTGTAGATGACATTTTGGATGTTACCGCCACCGCCAAACAACTCGGCAAATCTAACAGCGACGCCGAAAACGGCAAACTTACATTTGTCAGTTTGTACGGTTTGGAAGGTAGCCGCAAACACGCCCAATTGTTAATTTCCAAAGCACAAAAGGCGTTAGACAGCCTGAAAACCGCCCGTAAGAAAAATTTGTGGCCGCTCTATGAAATGGCTGAATTTTTCAAGACACGGACGTATTAAGGAGGAAAAATGAAAGTTCTTCCCAGTATCAAATCTCCCCGCGATTTACGACTTATTAAAAGGGAATTGCTTCCCACCCTTTGCGAGGAACTGCGCGAGCAAATTATTCAAACCGCCAGCCATAACGGCGGGCATTTAGGCTCCAGTTTAGGCGCGGTGGAAATTATTACGGCCTTGCATTATGTGTTTAATACTCCCGACGATAAAATCGTGTTTGATACCGGGCATCAGGCCTATGCACACAAACTGCTAACAGGCCGCCAAAAAGAATTTACCAAGGTACGCACCAAAGGCGGAATCAGCGGATTTCCCAAACGCTACGAAAGCGAATTTGATACTTTCGGTGTCGGCCATGCTTCAACTGCCATTTCGGCAGCGTTAGGCATGGCGATTGCACGCGACCAACAACATTCGCAAGACCGCGTTATTGCCGTCGTGGGTGACGGTTGTATGACGGGCGGCATGGCCTATGAAGCCATGCAAAATGCCGGCCTATTACGCACCGATTTGTTAGTTATCTTAAACGATAACCAAATGTTTATTTCTCAACGCGTAGGCGCATTAGGCAAGGCTTTAACCAAACTTTTAACTACCAAATACGTCCAACTCGCCGAAGAAAAAGCCACCAACTTCTTACAACGCTTTGACGAACTGGGCAACAATGCCGCGAAACTAGCCAAACGGGCGCGTTCTATTTTATTCCCGGGCACTTTATTTGAAGAAATGGGTTTTCGCTATTTCGGCCCGGTCAACGGCAACGACATAGACGCCATGATTGACGTATTGGAAAACGTCAAAAATGTCAAAGGCCCCGTCATTTTACACGTTGTAACTAAAAAAGGAAAAGGTTACAAACCCGCTGAAGACTCCCCCACCAAATTTCACGGAGTAGGACTTTTTGATGTGGAAACGGGTGATAGTTTAGGCAAGTCCGATCGTATTTCTTTTACACAAGCGTTTTCAAAAGCACTCTTAAAATTGGCGGACAAGGATGAAAAAATCAACGCCATTACCGCCGCCATGCCCGAAGGAACCGGCCTGGATGCCTTCCGCGATAAATATCCGGCTCGTTATTTTGATGTCGGTATTGCCGAAGAACACGCCGCTACGTTCGCGGCCGGTTTGGCAGCTAACGGATTAAAGCCTGTTGTCGCCTTGTACTCTACCTTCGCCCAACGGTGCTTTGACCAAATCTTGCATGATATCGCCTTACAAAATCTGCCCGTTGTGTTTGCATTAGACCGCGCAGGCATTGTAGGCGAAGACGGCCCCACCCACCATGGCGTTTTTGATATTAGTTTCTTACGCGAAATTCCGCAACTACTCATTGCTGCTCCCGCCGATGAAAACGAACTTCAGCATTTACTCAAAACCGCGTTTGATGCCAAGGCACCTTTTGTATTACGTTATCCGCGCGGCGCGGGTTTTAATGTACCCATGGATGATAAACCTAAAGCGTTGCCGGTAGGAAAAGGCATATGGCTTAAAAAAGGCAAAGATGTAACTATTCTTGCTATCGGAAACCGTGTGCACCCCGCCGAAAAAGCCGCCGAATTGTTAGCGGAAAAAGGCATCAAAGCGGGTGTAGTCAATATGCGTTTTGTTAAACCGTTAGATACAAATGCTATTGACGAAGCGCTCAAAAATTCACAATATATTGTAACGGTAGAAGATAACGTACTGGCCGGCGGGTTCGGTTCGTCCGTCGCCGAGTATTTAGTGGATAAACAAGCCAAATTTCATTTACTGCGCTTAGGATATCCCGATGAATTTGTAGAACATGGTAAATCGGCCTTGTTGTACGCACAGTATGATTTGGACGCGCAACATCAGGCTGATAAAATTTCAAATTGGATGAAGTAAAGGAGAAACTTATGGCAATCGACCCGAAATCTTTTCCGCACGATTCTTCATACATTAAAGCGTATGAAGATATGGAATTATTAAAGCACGATGTTATGCGCCCTATCCGCATGGAATTAGAAGTATTAAAGCCGGAATTGTACCTTAAATATTTTGATATTGAACGAACCATCGTTTGCTTTGGCAGCGCCCGCATTTATGAAACCGACAAAGCCAAAGAACGCGTAAAAAAGTTGGAAGCGGAACTTGCTAAAAAACCGCAAGATAAAAAACTTCAAATGCAATTAAAAGCAGCCAAAGGCCTTCTTAAATTATCTAAATACTACGATGAAGCACGTAATTTCGCAAAAATCGTCGCCCAACAAGCCGGTGATAAATATGCCGTAGTTACCGGCGGTGGCCCCGGGATTATGGAAGCCGCCAACCGCGGCGCTTTTGAAAACGGCGGTAAAAGTGTAGGGCTTAACATTACCTTGCCGCACGAACAACGCCCCAACGACTATATCTGCAAAAATATGGCGTTTTTATTTCACTACTTTGCTATCCGCAAAATTCACTTTGTGATGCGCGCAAAAGCATTTGTAGTGTTCCCGGGCGGGTTCGGTACATTTGATGAATTGTTTGAAATCTTAACGCTTATCCAAACGGGCAAAAAGAACAACATCCCGGTGGTACTCGTAGGCAAGGAATTTTGGACAAAAGTCATCAATGTAGAAGCACTTGCCGAGTACGGTGTCATTTCTCAAGAAGATACGCACCTGTGCCCCATTGTGGAAACTGCCGAGGAAGCATGGGAAATTGTTTCCAAATCTTGCAAGATTAAATAAAGTAGTTTTAAGACAACTATAACTCCCCAAGTTTACTCACTTGGGGAGTTTTTTACGCTATAGGCAGTTAAAAAGTTATAATAATTATAGTAGTAAAGATCACCAGGAGATTAGTCATGAGAAACAACCAAGCCTTTACACTTATTGAATTATTAGTCGTTGTACTGATTATCGGCATATTGGCAGGTGTTGCTTTGCCGCAATATCAAAAAGCCGTATGGAAATCACGCAATACGCAACTCAAGCAAATTGTTTCGTCGGTGGCCCAAGCAGCGCAAGCCTATCACATGGCCAACGGGAAATACCCCGCTAATTTTGACGAATTAGACATTGACTTACCCTTAACTCCGGTAGCAACCACCGTAGGCGGAGGAACCGGCGCATGTGGTACATCCACGCAAGGAACAGATGCTTCTCGTGCCGGAAAAGACTTCTACGTAGTTCTTAATGCAACCGCGGCCGATTTGTCTTCCGGCGGAGTGGTGGCCTATTACAGTACGGGGAAATATGCTTGCGCCGGATTTGGTATTTGGTGGCATCCGAGTTATCCGGACATGAGCCAACTGCACTGCCGAGAAATGAGAAATTCAAGCAAGTACACAGCGGGGACCGGTGCGTTCTGCGAGAAGATAGAAAAGGGAACGTCTACTACGCCGTCCGAGAGTTGGCGCGCTTATAAATTACCATAAAGCATTTTCATAAAAAAAGTACCGCCTATCTTTCAACAGGCGGTACTTTTTGTTTCGGTACTAAATTATTTCTTTTTGGCTACTTTTTTGGCCGGTTTTTTAGCAACTTTTTTCGTTACTTTTTTGGCCGGTTTTTTCGTTACTTTTTTGGCCGTCTTTTTTACAGCGGCTTTCTTGACGGTTACTTTTTTAGCACACGCTTTTTTGCAGGTTTTTTTAGCGCATACTTTTTTGGCCGGTTTTTTAGCGGCGACTTTTTTTGTTACTTTTTTCACGGTTTTTTTAACAGCCATATTACTCTCCTAAGACAATTAGTTTTAACCTCATAAAAATAATAGCACAAATTCTAAAAAAATGCAACTATTTTTCCGTCTTAAAAAATTTTTCACAAAAAAATCAAGTCTCTTATTTGCCGTCAGAAAAAACAAAATTATTTTTTTCTCGTCGGAGATTTACGCATTTTTTGCATTAACTCCCACATTCCTTCGCGCCCGCAAAGTGCCGTAAAAATAAATTTATTTTTTGTATTTTTCTGTACTAAAATTATGGCAACTGCCACTAAACATGCACGCAAAAAATACATTTCATGTGCTTGAAGGCCATACCAAAATGCACTGATGCATGCATAAAAAATCAACACAATTTGCAAGCAGTTACATGCATAAAAAAACATCAAAACGCTACGCAATGTTTGCACCTTAAACAAACGCAAACAAAGCGGCAACAGTGCATTTTTACCAAGTGCAAAAAGCGCACCGATAATAATGGCCTGAGTCCAATTTCCCGTCAATGCGTGTCCGGATCCGGGGGCAATCAAACTAAACAAAAGAGCAAGCGCCGCAATCACTTTTCCCCCCATAATTTCAGTAATAAAAATGCTGTTTTTACTTTAGAGATTTCTGCGCGTTTTAATTTGCTTGTTTGTGTAAGTTGCGCGGCCAATTTTTCAAAAATTATCGCTGAGCCTTTTTTATGTTCCAATTCTATTTCTTTAAAATGTACCCGCCGCCCGCACACATTAAGTTCGCAAGTATCAAAGGCGAGTTCGGCCCGCATGTTGCGTAGGATAATATCATATGTTTCCCGACGGTTTTTGAGCGTAAAAATCGGCCGCAATTCGGTCAACTGCAAACCCTTCCATGTTTTCTTATGTTGTAAAAATCGTAATGCTTGCGATATATTTTTCACATCAGGTAATGCAAGCGTTTCTTCGCGCCGGACAGCTTTTCCGTTTTTGATTTCGGTACGTGTTTTAAAAGTGGCTTCCCAACTTTGATTCACATGCCGCACCCGAAAAGCAATTTGTTGTTTTGTTAATGTTTGAGAAGGCGTCTCCAAATAAGTATCTACAATTTTCCATTTCTTCGCTAAAGAAATTTTTTCACACGTTGTACTAAGCGCTTCACGCATGTTAGTAAATGCTCGTGGAGAATTTGCCTCCCACTTAAATTCAATTTCCGTATGTTTCATATAGGTAGTGTAGCAAAAAAGTATAATATAAGTTAGGAGGAATTTATGGAAAAATTACGCCAACCTACTTCGTTAAATTGTTTTGCATGCGGAAAAAACAATCCGTTCGGTTTACATTTGGAATGGTTTAATGACGACGAAAAACAACAAGTAGAAACAACTTTTACCTTAAGTGATAATTATTGTTCGTATCCCGGAACGGTACACGGGGGCATTATCGCAACGATTTTGGACGAAACATCCGGCCGTGCCGTTTTGCTCAACAACAATTTTAATAATTTAATGGTTACGCTTAAGATGGAAGTAACCTATAAACAAAATACTCCTACCAATACACCTTTGCGTGCCGTAGGACGGTTGCTTAAAGGCGGATCTTCACGCGCACAAGTGGAAGGCGAAATAATTTTACCCGATGGTACGGTATCGGCTAAATGCACGAGCATTTTGTTCAAATTGCCACAAGCCGTCAAAGATAAATGGGGGCCGGAAGCCGCAGAATGGGAACGCACCACTCCTAAAGTAGAAGCATGTGCTTGCGGTTGTTGCCATGAGAAATCGGAAAAATAATTGCTCGCGCTAAAGAATAGTTGTATAAGTGGAAGCGAATTTGATATAATAAATTATCGCTTTACGGATCGGTAGCTTAGTTGGTAGAGCGCCTGCTTTACACGCAGGAGGTCAGGGGTTCGAGTCCCTTCCGGTCCACCATTTGAAACCCACCATAAGAGGTGGGTTTTTATTTGGGCTGAAAGCGACTCCAACTGCTTGGGGCTGCGCAAGAACGAGAAAGCAGGAACAAAATTTATTTTTCTTGCGTGACCAGTTCTTCTAATTTATCATAACAGGCCACACATTTTGCCACTATTTCATGTAAGGTTTCTAATGGTTGGGGCAGTTTTTTGAAATCAAAATTTCGGTGCTTAAAATTGGCCGTTGAACCACGCACCTCGGACAAGTAATCACACTTTTCAAAGGCTTCGTTTGCCAATAGGTAATTGGCTTTTTCCACTTGCCCGTCCTTGGGTTTTAAGGCAAATGTAAGCCACTCCGGCTTATAGATAATGTACTCAAAATAAGGATTACCGGGCAATTCTTTATATAAGACTCCTCCGGCTTCCTTCCAAATAGGATCTTTATCTTTTTGTTTATAACCTTTTGCTTGCAATTCTTCCGCAATACGTTTCCCCACCAGTGGTTTAAGCAACTCTTGTTTATTTTGCCAAATAAAAGCAAGCACATTGGCCGTGTCCAGTAAGGTTTTATCTTCAAAAATTTTCTTTAGAATGTCTATATTTTCGTCGTATGTCATACAATTAACTCCTATTTCTCTGAGTAAATCGGCATAATGCCGTACAAACATTTGCATATCGGACAATCTTACATCATCCGGCTCGGAATTTGCTACCCATTGGGTTAATACATCTATCAACGGCTCTATCTCTATTACTTTTGTTAATTTAGGCAATTGCGTTTCAAAGGAGAATTTTTTATAACCGGCACATTGTTTTCTGTCTTTACATATTTCGCACGAATACTTGCCGATATTAGGCACTTTGCCTTTTTCACGCGGCAAATAAAGAATGGCAAGGACTTTCCAGTTATGTTCAACAGCATACTGGTAATAGCGACACAGTTGCGTATCCATATCCGTAAATCCGTTTAATTTATTTTCTATGATAATGGCTTGCTGTTTATCGTTATGTATCAAAATATCTATACGGCCTTTTTCGCGACGGACAAATACATTAGCATGAGTATCAAATGTCTCTTTTAATAGAACACCCCCACTTTTATCCATACATCCTAACTTATCTGCCTGTTCCAAAAACAAATTCAAGAAACTTGGCTCGTTATCCAATAAATAGGCTAAAATATCACTATGTAAATTTTCTTTTCTATATTTATCGGACACAACTTTGAATAAATTAAACCGGTTGGGGTTGGCTCCGAAATTTCCCAATTTACGTTGCCGCATTTGCACCAGTGTTTCAAACTCTTTTAACAAAGAAATCACATCCATACACTATTCTCCATGTACTTATACGAATTATATTTATTATAACTGTTTTTCCGTTAGGTTTTATCACAATTCATTTTTATAGATTTCCCACACATAATATTTCTTTGTTTTAGCTCCATACGACACCCCCTTGTCGCGCAGATGTGCTATACTTTGAATAAGAGGTAACTATGCAAAAAGAAATGCAAAATAAATTAACCCGGCTTTTATATGAACTTAACTCCCTTGATAAAGGGCCCATCAATTTGGCTAAAATGGCGGCTGAAGTGGGTGTAAATGTACGCACCATTCAACGCGATATGAACGAAATACAAAGTGCGGATTTCCCCTTATGGAATCCAAAACCCGGCGATTATGCATTTATAGCGGGTTGCTCGTTACAACGAATGAAACTATCCGGAGCCGAAGCCTCGCTTTTAGTAGTAATGAACGAGATGGCTTCGTCGCTAGGTGGAAATTTCGGTCGTACGTTTTCTATACTCAAAAACCGTCTGTTAGCCATGCCGCAAGACAATCCTTTTTTTATCAAACTAAATAATGGCGAAATCTATATAGATACGCCTATCACAAAAACGCTGGAAGAATGCATACGAGAGCGAAAGTGGGTAAATGTATGTTATAGGGGCGGCAAATTAGCCTGTTATGAAGTACGACCGCTAAAACTCATGTGGATGGAAGGCTTTTGGTATTTACTATCACTGACTAATACCGATAAATTATTAAAATTCCGTTTGGAAAAAATATCTTCGGCCAAAGCCACAAATAAACCATTCAAATACGATAAAAATATAGACGATATTTTGCGAAACAGCACAAACATTTGGTTTGAGCAAGACCGCCCGCTTCATGTAAAAATGGAAGTATCGGCCGAGTGCGCGCATTTCTTTAAGCAAAAGAACTATTTTCCGCTGCAAAAGTTGGAAAAAGAACTCAAAGACGGGCGCATAGTTCTCTCATGCAAAGCCGCCAAAGAGGAAGAAATTTTGCCAACCATTTTGCATTGGTTACCGCATATTAAGGTGCTTTCTCCCACGTCTTTACGTAAGCGTGTAAAAGATGTGTTAAACAATTATTTAAGGAGTGTAAAATGAAGAAAATTTACTTAATTTTGGCTCTATTATTAGCCACCGGGGTTGGATACGGCGCAGCTCAAATCCAAATCAAAATGGAACAAGTAAAAACGATTACCCAATACGCCGGCGCGAACATCACCCGCTACGATTTAGGCGACACGGAATGCTTTGTAGAAGGTACTAGCCACAGTATGTTTTGTATGAGGAAATGACGGCTTGACGCACCCAATTACAACAAATATAATTAAAATAGATTGGAAATTAAAGGAGAAAGAATATGAGTAACAACACAAACAATAAATTGACACCCATGACACAGTTGAATTTAACTGAAGAAAAAACAATTACAGAAGCCAATATACGCGATTTTCTCTACGACCATCCTGAAATATTAGGAGATGCGATTGGAGTCAAAAACCTGCAACCCTTACAAAGGGAAAAAAGACAATTTAGTGGCGGAAGAATTGACTTATTATTTGGTGATGACGAAAATAATAGATATGAAGTTGAGTTACAATTGGGAGCAACCGATGAAACACATATTATTCGGTCCATAGAATACTGGGACATAGAAAGAAAACGTTATCCCAAATATGATCATATTGCCGTGCTGATAGCCGAAAATATTACTGGACGCTTCTTTAATGTAATTTCACTGTTTCACGGGGCGATTCCCTTGATAGCCCTACAATTAACTGCTATTCCTCTACCTGACAACAAAGTTGGGTTAAACCTTACCAACATACTAGACTTGACCGTCAGTTCTGCAGATGATGATACAGAACAAGAATTAGTTACAAACAGAGCGTGGTGGGAACAACGATCCAATTCTACCATGATGACTTTAATGGATAATATATTCAAGGAAATTAACCCATTATGTCAAGAATTTGAATTAAACTATAACAAATTTTATATTGGACTAAAAAAAGATGGTATTGCAAAGAATTTCATTTCTTTTGTGCCGCAAAAAGGAAATGTTCAATTACGTATTCACTGCGACGAAAATAATGAAATTGAAGAGCTTCTATCTAGCAAACATATTGATATAGAACGCAAATATAGACAGTACTATCAAATTGCTTTTTCTACTATCAAATCTTTTAATGAAAGCAAAGAGGAAATCCTAAAACTTATCACAAGTGCAAAGAACAAAAGAGGCGTGTGAAATATGTCTTAATCCCGGGCGGCAATTTTCTTGCCGCCCGGTATTTTACCCCTAAAAATCAATTTGGGCTAGAGCTATAAAAAAAATAAACATCAAAACCCCTAATACGATAAAACCCAGTATACTCATATTTTCCCCCTATGTTCGGTATAGCAATCATGCGCTAATTTTTGCGCTCGGTGGCTCCGTCTAACGCAAAGCCGATAATATCTACAATAATCATTAAAAGTATCTCCATATTTTCCCCTAAATACTTCTTGTATCTAGGATAACAAAAGCGGGTGACGACATAGTGTCACCCGTTTTGTATGTCCGTCATAGCGGTTTCTACTGTTTCTTAGTCTTAAGGTCTAATACTTGCCCTTTGATATATTCGTAGGCTTTGGGATTCTCGGGGTCGGCTTTTTGGGCCTTGCTCACCACATCTAACGCCTTATCAAATTGCCCCGCACTTGCGTACATCAGCGCGGCAAAATGTGTTTGCATCCCCTTGTGGTTAATACCCGCGTTAAACAGCCGGGCGGCACTTTCGTACTGCTTATTTAGTATTGCGAAATAAAGACAGTACGTAAAAAGCGTATCATCATGTTTGTCTTGCTTAAACCCGTCCAGCACGTATTGTAGCGCGCCTTTATAATCTTTTTGGGTATAGCAAATCAGAGCGGCTTGTTTATAAGGCCATACATCCTTCGGGTCATCCTTAATAAGTTTGGCACACTCTTTTAAGGCCTCGCGGTGTTGTTGCCCCAACCAATGGAAACGAATCATAATTTTTTGAAGTTCACGCTCTTGCCACTTGCGATAGGCACTATTCCTAAAACCTTTATCATCAGCAACCTTATTAAATTCTGCAAGTGCCAGTAAAATTTGCAAAGGGGCACGATTTAAACTCCCGTCATCTAAAAAGATAGATAAGACGTTTTCCTTGGTAGCGTTCATCGGCTCCCACTTTCCCGCGGCTTCTTTACGTTTTTTCTGCTCCTTGCGCCCGGCTTTTTCCACTTCTTTTTGAATAGGGAGCACCCATTTACTGGGTTTGCCTAGTCCTCCGGTAAGCGCATCTAGTGCATCCACAAAATCCAGCGCATTTTCTTTAGTGATATTAAATTTAGCCCACTCAAAATCATCCCGCACGCGGTAATTTACATTTTGCGGATTGGGCTTATATAGCGTTAGCCCGGCCTGCTCTAGGGTTTCTATATCGCGCTGAATCGTGCGGCGGCTTACCCCACATTCCTTAGCGGCGTGGTCCAAATTTAGCACGCCCTGATTTAAGTCAATCATCAGCTTAATTAAGCGGGAGAGCCCCTTTTTCATATCCTCATTTTTGCGTTTGGTTGCTTTTTTAGGCAATTTAGTAAAGTCTTGATTTGTTTTCATAAATTCTCCTATTGTATGCTATCCCTTAACACATCCACGATTTTGACCATGGCCCAGGTATCTTGCTCGCAATATTTGAGTAAATCCTTACGCAACTGCTCCAACTCGGCGGGCGGCAATTTCCCGGCATATAACACGTCAAAAGCATCCATGGCATCCCCACCGTTGGCAACCGCCATGCCTTCGTAACTCATTTCCGGCACAAGAGCGGGCAGTACTTTCTTAATAGACCAACTGGCGTGCATTTTGGGATGCAAATAATCCTGCTTAAACACATCCCCCGTATCGGCAAACCGCTCGGTCATCTCTTGCAAGCGTTTGGCATCTTTTTCGGGCAGGGGCAAGTCGTGGGCCATCTCTTTAATGCGGCTCTTTTCAAACGCGGCATTATGGGCAATAATCGTGCCCGCCTTGCCGATATATTCCAAAAGTGCCTTTACACACCCATAGCGCGGGTCCTCTTTACCGGTGGAAAGGTACTCGTAATGTTCAAATTTGCCGTTCGGCTCGCGTTGGACATGCAAGGAAAACTGAAACGGGATTTGCTGATACGGCCGCGAGTATTTCCAAAGCGGCACAACGGGTTGCGTCGTCTCAAAATCCAGATAATAAAGCGGATAGTTTAGCTTATTTAGCCACGCGGCCACCGCCGATTTATCAATGTACGGTTGTTGCGTGCGGCACACTTCTATCCAACGGTTGTATTTATCGTTATCAAAACTATTCGGCGGCAAATCGGCTATGCGCAATATACCTTGCGCCATATACTCCCGCGCCCGGTTGCTACGCAAAAGGTCAAATACGGAGTCCTCGGGCATATCTTTCCAGCAATAGTCGTGGCACTCACAACCATCACAACCGGATTTATCCAGTTCTACTTTTGGTTCCGGCTCGGCAAGCAATTTTTCAATGGCGGCTAAATTTTCCTCAATATCCTCATCTGAAAAGAGTTCGCTATCCATGGGCGTTAAGAGGAAAAATTGGCTCAAATCCGGCTCGTCGGTCGTCATAAAATAGTCGGAATTGATGTGCATGAGGTAACAGTGCTCCGGCGTAATCCCGCAATGACTCAGCACATAGCGCTGAATGGAAATATCGTCCACGTAAATAGCATCAATTTTGCGCCCGCTGCTTTTGACTTCCACCAAATTCCATCCGGTGGGCGTTTTTTCCAAAATATCCACAAACACCAAAATACCGTTATAAGAGAAGGCGGCCTCGTAGATAGCCGGCACTCCTTGCGCCATCAGTTCCTGCGTGCGTTTAATGGCTTCTTGCGGTTTTTTGTAGCCGTCTTTGATTAGCACTCCACCCGGGAAACGCTTCCAAGCAAGCTCTCCGATAAAATGCCCTCTGTCAAAGATTTTTTGCTGGGCAGCATCCGGAGGAGTCAGCACCTCTTTTTTATTACGGTACAGCCACAAATGCTTGGGGCAACCGCGGTATTTGGTGTATTGTGATTTGGATAAATTCATACGCACCTCTTAAAGTTATAATAGCACATCAAAGACCCAAAAACATAATGTTAAGGAGTTTGCCGTCTTTGTCGTACAAATCGCACGAGTACGCCAAATCCCGTTTGGCACGCTCTAGTAGTTTTTCGCCATTTTTGGCAAACAAGTGCAATTCGCCCTTTTCATCCGTTTTGGAGTAAATTTCAAAATAAATATCTTTTCCGTTATCACTAAATGTTCTACCCCACACCACCTGTTCCCAAGGGATACCTTTATCAATCATCCCCTGTGTACCGCCACAAGCGTTGATAAGATCGTTAAAACGCTTCATATTGCCTTTAATTGATTCAAATTTCATATTATCTCCTAGCCCCGGCCACCGTGATGACCGGGGCATTTTCCACACTTAGTATTTGCGGCTTAAAAAACCGCCACAAACCGGACATTTGGTATTCAAAGTCGGGTTTGCGAAGGTAAATACTTGGTGACATTTATTGCATTCGTATTTTGTTTCTGGCATATTTTTCTCCTAGTTGGTTTTAACTACCTTTATAGGATAATAAACCCGCGCGACAACATAGCGTCGCAGCATATTATATTCCGTTCCAAACTCTTTCTTGCTCCTCAAAATCCTCTTGGCTTTCCGCCAAATTCATTCACGCAACGTTAAACTAACAGGATTTTTATGATGAAAAACTACTTAGTGCGCGCATTTCTTTAAGCAAAAGAACTATTTCCCGCTTCAAAAGTTGGAAAAAGAACTCAAAGACGGGCGCATTGTTATCTCGTGCCAAGCGGCAAAAGAGGAAGAAATTTTGCCCACTATTTTGCATTGGCTACCGCATATTAAGGTGCTTTCCCCCACGTCTATGCAAACACGAATCAAAGGTGTATTACAAAACTATCTAAAGGCTGTAAAATAAATTTTTTACCTTTAGATTTACTCATAAAAAAGCCCCCTTGTTTACAGGGGGCTTTTTAGGTTATATTCTAAAACAATTATTTATCTAATTCTACGCCTTGCAAAATACGCCACGCCGTAACGGTTTGAATATCTCGGGCGTGTTGGCGCACTGCTTGGCGTTCTTGTTCGGTAAGGGCAGAAGCGGCGCCGGGGAGAAGTTCTGTCTTATCCTCATTAACGCGCCCCATTTCCGACGGAGTTATCCAATAATACGCCGATATCCCCACCGGGATTTGTCCTTTTTGCGGGGCAAACACATTTTGTCCGAAAGCATAATACGATGTGCCTTTAGGAAGGGCTAACTCTAAGGTAGTGGCGGCTACGTCCATATGGGCGGCTGCCGCATGGGCAGGCA
>NZ_CACVTK010000004.1:0-142576 GCF_902757105.1 Candidatus Avelusimicrobium luingense | reverse complement strand
TGCCATCATTTCTTCCGCTTCCGTTGTTTTGCGGGTTTCTATAATTTTATTAAACTTCGGTAAAACTACCGCCGACAAAACCCCAATTACAATTACTACCACCAGCAGTTCTGTCAGCGTAAAAGCACGTTTCTTTTTACTTTTCATTTTATGCCTCCTCGCCAAAGTACGCACCTAGCGTACCTATATACCCTCTAGGATAAATCTATATCATACCGACTCAACAACAATAGGATTCCCGGCATGTTATTTCCCATAGATTAGGGTTGATAATATCAATGTACCAAAAGGCCGATAACCTGTCAAGCGCCTATTTTATTTTTTCGGCGAAGCAGGGCCTATTTCCGCCATAGGTCTTTTGGCCCTTGTGCGGCTTTAACCAGATTACTACAATTAAAATATAATTTCTTAAAAGGAGACTTTATGAACAAAGTATTATCCGTTATCTTAACTGCATTTTTGGTAGCACTTTTCCCGTCGGAGATACAGGCCAAAACCGATTTGCACGATACTATTGAAAATGAATTGTTGAGAGCCTATGCCACAACCGTATTTTCTCAACCGAAAGATATGGCCGCTGTCAACAAACAACTGGCCAAACAATATCGCCCCATATTGCTTTCGCGTTTCTTAAAATATGTAACCTATAACAGCCAAAGCAGTTATACCGAAGAAATTACGCCCGGTCAAATAGAAATGGCTAAAGCCTTACATGAAGAAATTAAAGACATGGGTTATAAAGATGCCGTACTAACTGACCATTATTACATTTTCGTGCGTATTCCGTCTAATTTGCCCGAAGGCACAACGGCACCTATCTTGGGTTTTAGCGCCCATTACGACGTTACCCCCGATGTAACCACCAATAATGTTAATGCCAATGTTATTACCAATTACCGGGGCGGAAAAATTGAACTCGGTGTCAATCCGCAAGGTGAAAAACAAATTTTAGATCCGGATACCCCGCGTGATGCCTACTTAAAAACCCAAATCGGCAATATGATTATTACATCCGACGGCACCACCAATTTAGGAGCCGATGACCGTGCCGGACTTTCTATTGTCATGACAACCCTGGAAGTGCTTGCCAAACATCCGGAGAAAAAACACGGTGAAATGCAAATTGTTATTGCTCCTAATGAAGAAACCGGTGGCGCGGCAGACTTTATTGCCGGAGTCCCTTATCGCCCGGAAATTGCGTTTGATTTTGACGGCAGTGTAGATGGTGAATTAATGACCGATAACTTTAATGCGCTTCGCATCCTTGTTACCGTCAAAGGGCATGAAGGGCACCAATCGAATGCGGACGGTCCGTACGTCAATCACGGGCTTGCCGCGGCGGACTTAATACATCAAGTATATGAAGATCCGTCTATTCCGCGTCGTTTTGCCGATAACAGCATTGTAAATCTTAACTCTTCTTGCTCGCGTTGGTTACGTCTTCCCTCGGAAAGCCGCGACAGAGAAGGATATTTGGATGTATTTACCAATCGTCCGAGCAACGACACCACCGTTGTCGATTTCCGCGCGCGCAGTTTTGCCCAAGCCGATTTAGACCAATTAGAAGATTTCATACGGGAAATTGTGAAATTTTTATCTGCAAAATATACTAAAGTAGATTTTTCTATTAAAACAGAATCCACCTATAATAACGTAGGTGAAACGGCTCACCCGGCATCGTTTAGAGTATCGAAAAGCGCTTTTGAAGCGGCCGGTGTAAAAATGCGTCCCGTTTCCGAACGGGCCGGAACAACCGGAGCCATTTTCGCCGCGGCTACTAAGAATTTGCCCCAAAAAATTGTTGGTTCTTATATGCTTTTTACCGGGCAAAACAACATGCACTCGTACACCGAATGGCTCAGTGTAGATGATATGAACAAATCGTTCTTAGTGGGCTTAAATATTATCGACCAAGTCGTCGTATTGTTAGGTACGGAACAAAAATAAAATGAAGATTTTAATTGCAACACATAATTCGCACAAGTTACAGGAATTATTACACATTTTGCCTCATAAATTAAAACAAGGCACTTCGGTAGAATATATCAGTTTGGCTGATATCAAAGGGGTTACATTACCCGCCGAAACAGGCCACACGTTGGAAGAAAATGCCGCACAAAAAGCATTATATGCGGCTAAACAAACCGGACTGGTGACTATTTCGGACGATACCGGCCTTGAAGTAGATGCGCTTAACGGAGCCCCGGGCGTTCATACGGCCCGATACGCCGGCGATAATGCCGATGATGATGAGAACAATCGCAAACTGCTTAGCGAATTAGAGCATAAACAACTTTCGCAACGCCAAGCGCGTTTCCGTACGGTAGCGTGTTGGGCTACTCCGCAAGGCGACGTTTGCACTTTTGAAGGTGTCTTAGAAGGACACATCGGGTTTGGCTACCGCGGCGAGAACGGTTTTGGCTACGACCCGATTTTTATGGTAAATAACGGGCAAACGGCCCTGGCGGAATTGACCGAAGCACAAAAAAACAAAATCAGCCACCGCGGCCAAGCGTTTAGCAAATTAGCCAAACACTTAACGGCCCAAGCACCGGTAAATAAATAAGTTTTTTCCGGAACTAAAAAAATCCCCGCAACTAATTGCGGGGATTTTTTACTGTACACTATCTAATTAAAACTCAATAAGCAGCATAGACGGCACTATCAGATACAACAAATTGATGAGTGCGCCTAAACTTAAAAACGGGCCAAACGGGATAGCATCTCCCCCCTTTTTCCCCTTAAATATCATCAAGAACAACGAATAAACAAGTCCAAAGAAGGATGCCATTACCACCGTTGTTAATACGCCTTGCCACCCGATAAGTGCGCCGACGCCACCCATTAGTTTTACATCGCCGCCGCCCATAGCATCTTTTTTGAATATCCATGTACCGATAAGCGCAATCGCCAAAATGCCGAAGAATCCGGCTGCCGCACCACCTAAAGCATATAATTCTTTTTGCCACCAAGCACCGCTATAAATCGGATTGGCCCACGCAAAGAGCAACCCCCACACAATCAGCCCTAACGAAAAACGGTCAGGAATAATCATGAGTTCAAAGTCAATAACAGATAAAGCAATTAACGCATATACGGCCACTATTACTACAAATGTCCATATACTTATTCCGTAGCGCCATACAAACAAGGCAGTCAAAAGCCCCGTCAACAATTCCACCACAGGATATTGCAAGGAAATATGTTTTTTACAGTTGCGGCATTTGCCCAACAATAAAATATAACTGAGCACCGGGATATTATCATACCAACGGATATGTGCATTACATTGCGGGCAAAACGACGGCGGCCACGCCACCGATTTATCACGCGGGATACGGTAAATACACACGTTGAGAAAACTACCAAATACTAACCCAAACAAAAAAGCCACTACTAAAGTTACTGTTTCCATATTATTCCTTATGCAAAAAATCCCCGTGTAATAAAAACACGGGGATCAAATCAGTGCGTATGCCACATTTTACCGTAACTGTCTTCTTTTTCGGAATTAACAAAGAAATCACCAAAACGCGGATCAGCCGGGTCATTGACATAAGCCCACCCTCCCGTTTTAGTAAATGCCGTTTCAAAATTGCCGATGGAAACATGGGATGACGGAGCATATCCCGGAATGCGCGCGAGCGGTATTTCTTCCAAATACCGCGGTACTAAACACGACAAATCATCCGTCGGATACATCCCTTGGTTTTCGCCGTAATAGGCCGCAATAGCGCTACGTACGCGCATGAGTTGGTGCTTGGTGCTACCTTCTTGCGCTTTATGCACTAGCGACATAAACTTCGGTACGGTAAACACACATAAAAAGATAAGTACCGCCGCAATCGCCACGATTTCAATTACTGCAAAACCTTTTTTCATACGACACCTCTTTTTTAGTTAAAACGCATCGCTACCAACGCAAATACTTTGGCATCACCTAATGTATTTTTGATGCTGGAATATTCGTTAGGTTGGTGCATGGTTTCGTCTAATTTAGAATATACTACTGCCGGGAAGCCCGCATTACGCAAATAGGCACCTACGGTACCTCCGCCAACCCCCATAATGCGCGGGTTGTTTTTGTAGATTGTTTGCACCGATTCTTTCATCAACTGCACTACCGGATGTTTCGGATCGGTCGGTTTAGAACCGTCGTTAATCGGGTCTTCAATAGTAACCGTAACACCGAATTTCTTTTCAATTTTATCCGCTATTTTACGCATGACTTCTAACACTTTTTCATTGGAATAACGCGGTAAAATACGGCAATCCATATAAAATACTTCCCGTCCGGGGATTGTATTTACGTTAGGGACATTGGCTTCGTGTTTGGTCGGTTCAAAAGTGCTGCGAAGTTCCGGCGCAAAGAGTTTATCTTTCTTATGGAACTTCTTATGTAATTTTTCATCTAACGCTACGACCAAATGCGCTGCGGCGCGGTGGGCATTTACCCCGGCTAACGGAGTAGAAGCATGGGTAGGCTTTCCAAGCACCGTAATTTTAGCCCATAACATATTTTTTTCGGCTACTTCCACCATGGTACCTTCTTCATTACCGCCATCGGGTACTAAAAATACATCTTCCGGCCCGAATAAATGAGAATGTTTCTTCAAAATGGCTAACAATCCATATTCGCTGCCCATTTCTTCGTCAGCGTTTAAGAGCAACGCATAGTTGCATGGCGGACGGACGTTACAATCCATCATGGCTTTCACGGCGAGCAAGCCGGATACCAACCCTTGTTGGTTATCTTCCGAACCGCGGCCGTAAATTTTATCTCCTTTGACAACGGCTTTGAACGGATCGGTATTCCACAAGGATAAATCTCCCGCAGGCACGACGTCCATGTGCGCCATAACCCACAACGTTTTCTCTTTATTTTCCCCGTAATATTTCGCCATAATATTCGGGCGGACACCCGTTGGCGCTTTTTCATCCGGGATATTGATGACAAACACTTCGTCAAATTTCATTTTTTTAATAACCGAAAGCAAGTACGCGGCTTTTTCGCCTTCCCCCGTTCCGCCTTCCGACGGCGAAACTGCCGGGCAAGCAATCATATTGGTTTGTAGTTTGATGACTTCTTGTGAGTATGTGTCAATTTTTTTAAGTAACGTCTTCGTGTCCATTTGTTTTCTTTCTCCTCTAACTACTTATATCGGATTTGCAATATCAATAAATTCGGTTTCCACTTTAAAATGTTTAGCCACTAATTCTTGCAGGGCTAATATACCGGGTTTTTCCGAATTATAATGTCCTAATGCCACACAGTTAATATTTCCTTCGCGGCACCATTCTTGGACGGGTTCGTCCAACACTCCGGTAACATATAAATCTAAATGTTCGTTGATGGCTTGCGGTAAAATACTATGCGCACCGCCGCTCACAATTCCCAATGTGTGAATGTGCGACGGCCCAAACGGCAACACTTGTGCTTTTGTACCGCATAGGGTTTCCCACACTTGCACGAGTTCGGTTAAGGGGCGGTTTTCCACTACCCCGCGGTAGCCAATATGCTCGCCGTGGTATTCTCCAAACGGCTGCACTTGCAACCCTTGCACCGCACGCATTAAACACGCATTATGCCCCACCACCGGGTGCATATCAAGCGGCAAGTGATAGGCGGCCAAGTTGATATCGTGTTTGAGCAAAAAGGCCACCCGCTCGCGGAACATACCTGTAAGCGGTTGTTCCTGACCCCATAAAAGCCCATGGTGCACAATAATTAAATCAGCCCCTGCCACTTTGGCTTTGCGGAAAAGTTCCAAGGAAGCAGATACACCAAATACAATTTTTCCTACCCGCGGCGTACCGGATACTTGCAAACCATTATGGCTGGCATCTGTAATATGCGCGCTGTTTAGGTAAGTATTTAAGAATTGAATAATATCTGCACAATTTCCCATATAATTATGTTATCATTTTATACGTATGAAAAAAATACTTTTTACCGTTTTAACCGTTTATTTTTTCTTATTACCGTCTGCCAGCCAAGAAATTTCTATTGCCCCTTACTTACCCGCGCAAGAAAAAACCGCTCCCGCCGATGCTCCTATTACCGTTCAATATCCGTATGAAAACATGAAGGTATCGCGCGGTGCCAAATCTATTTTTATATTCGGAAGAGTCAACTTGGCAGCCCCCATTGTGTTAGATATTAACGGAGAGAATATCCCTGTTCATGACAATGGGGCTTTCGTGGCTTTTTTGCCGATTACGCCGGGAGAATTTACCTTTTTACTGACCGCCGCGAACAAAGACACAACCGTTCGGGCCGTACGCCATGTTACCGTTCCGGGCACCGATATCAATATATACACTGAAAAAGCCGCTTTTGATCCGGAAGAAATCTTCCCGCGCACCCCGGTAGAAATGCTCCCGGGAGATACGTTAGACCTATATGCCCGCGGTACACCGGGAGCCCAAGTAACAGCCACCTTATCCGGTTTCAAAAACGGTAAAAATATCGCCTTAAAAGAAAGCAGCACCACCCCGGGTGTATATCGGGCGCAATTTATTATTGACCCGGAACAAAAACCGAAAAGTGCCAAAGTCACTTATCGCATGAAAAACGGGCCGGATAAAACAAGTGCCAAAATTACTGCGAAAGAAAAAATAAAAATTTTATCTACACAAGAATCGTTGCGTACCGCCGAGATTACTTCTCCCGGCGTAAAAATACGTAAAATTCCAACGGCTAGCGGTAATTTGTACCCATTCTACCGCGCTTACGGTCGCGCGCGCATTACCGGTCGGCTCAACAACCAGTACCGTTTATGGCTCAATGACGAAGAAAGCGCGTGGTTGGAAATGGATAAATTTAATAATCCCGACACAACCCCCGTTCCCAATAACCATATCCAAGAAATGACAATTACCGTTTTGCCCGATAAAACGCGGCTCGTATTTTCCGGGGTACGCGCGGTACCGGTAAGCATACATGAATTTAATAACCGATTGGAATTAACTTTTTATTATACGGAAACGTTTGACGAAAACTTTACGGCAGATACTACCAGCCCCATATTGGAAAAATCAACATGGACGCAACCGCAAACCAACACCGTATTATTCAAAATTTATTTCAAAGAAGGCCAACTCCCGTGGGGACATGCTTACGATTTTGAAGACGGAAATTTTACATTAGATTTAATGCATACCCCCCAACTTACTCCGACTGCAAAAAAACCATTAACAGGTGCTCGCATTTTGTTAGATGCCGGACACAGTCCGCGGCGTAAAGTACCGTACGACGGTGCCATCGGCCCGACGGGTTTTTTGGAATATGAAGCCACCTTGGCACTCGCCGAAGAATTGAAACCTTTGTTAGAAGAACAAGGCGCTACGGTTATTTTGACACGCCACGGCAACAACCGCAAAAGTTTGCAAGAACGTTACGAACAAGCCTTGGCGGAAAATGCTCATATTTTTGTTAGTTTGCATTATAATGCCTTACCGGAAACGGTTAATCCGTTAGCCCGTCCGCGCGGTTATTCGGTGTATTACAATTATCCGCATAGTTTTAAGTTGGCACAAGCGGTCTATCAATCGTTCACCAAAAACGTAAAATTGCCCGATAACGGTATGATTGCCAACGATATCTTGTTTATTCCACGCATTCCGCAAATACCCAGTATTTTGGTGGAAAATGCATACTTGATTTTACCCGAACAGGAAGAAATGGCCCGTACCGAGGAAGGACGCAAAACCCTTGTGCAAGCCTTGTACGAAGGTATTTTGAATTTTTATGGTGTAAAATTACCGCAAAAAAAAGCGGCAGTTAAAAAAACTACCGCTAAAAAACGCACCAAAAAACCGATGAAAACAACCTATCTGCGCCCGGCCCCGCCAACGGAAATGCACGCCCGTTAATATAAGTTAAAACTTAACTCCCACACGTAAGGAAAGCAGATATTCCAACCGGCGGTTCAACACCAATAAATCATCCACTTTTTGATGGGCATGATAAATCAGTTGTCCTTCCGCACCGATAAAAACATACCGGTACACAGGAATATCTATCCCAAGGCCGGCTTGGGTATAACGAGTATGCGATTTACTCGTCCATAAATCTTGATAAGAAACACGTTGATCCTGTTGCCCCATCCCCAGTAAAACATAAATAGCAGGGATAGTATCCGGGGTAAGTATCCATTTAGTCAATAGGCCCAGGCGTTTATCCCGGTACGTATTTTGGGCGGGCAAATCTTCACGTCCAAATTGCACCCCTTCCACCCCAACCGCTAACCACCGGACGGGATATACAAGTCCACGTACGGATAGTCCGCTTTCACGCGCAAACATTTTTTCGCCGGAACGGTCATTAACTTGTAAATTAGAATAATACATTCCCGCCGAAAATTCAACATGAGAAGGCGGCAAGGCATCTGCTGCCTTGCTCGGGAGTGCAACACAACCTAAAACGGCAATTAGGGGGAATAATAAACCGTTATATTTTTTCATAGGGGATATTTATATCGTATAAAAATCAATGCATCCAGGCAACTTTTACACAAAAAAAGAGTCGCGTCTGAACGCGACTCTTAATAATTATCCCTATTCTTATCTGCCGGTAATAATATGCCAGACAGTTGTGCGGGAAATTTTTTGTCTCTTTTTCGTCGTTTGTTCCACGATGCCAGCTAACGAGATACCCGGGTTTTTTTTGTGTACTTGTTTCACAAATTCCACGGTTTCAGGCCGGATTAAATACCGACGAGCCAATGGGTGAGCATCTGTTTTTTTCGCATTTTTAATGCGCGCCAACCAATGGGCAAACGAACCGCGCGACACATGATATTTTTCATCAACAGCTTTCCAACCATGATCGCGGTAATACTTCATGATTTCTTCTTTTTCACTAGTAGTTCGTATTGTATATTTACTCATACATAAGCATGTTATCATTTTTTAGAATTTATGTCAACCTTTTTTTTGAAAAGGAAAACTTTCTACTTAGGTACCGTGTTTGCTACAATATAAGTATGAGACAAACAAGCCAAAATATACAAGCCCAAAATGCTCCCTTGTCAGAAGATTTTGTTCGCAATCTGCCGGAATTTTTTTCCACCGGCGGGACGATTATTCATAATGCACGCAACCAAATTCGCGTATTTGATATCAATGGGCATAAAATCAATGTAAAGAAATTTTGCGTCCCCCCCATCGTCAACCGCATTTTATATTCACTCGGGTGGCGTACGCCTAAGGCACAGTCAACCTATTTCAACGCACAAGAAATCTTAAAGCGCGGTTTTGACACGCCTACGCCGTATGGTTATCGGTTAGACCGCACCGGTGGGCTTATCAATTTCTCTTATTTTGTAAGCGCGCAAGTAGAAAATATGCGTCCGATTCGTGATGCCGAAGACGTCCCTGCGCTGATCAAAGCATTAGCCCAATATACCGCCGACATGCATGCCAAAGGGTTGTGGCATAAAGATTTTACACCGGGAAACATCTTATTTCGCATAGAAAACGGACAATATCATTTTTGTCTGGTAGATATTAACCGTTTCCGCTTTTTTAACGGCCCACTTCCTAAAAACTTGATACGGCGCAACCTAATTCAACCGTTTTATAACGACGATGATTTACGTGCATTTGTGGAAGAATATGCACGGCTCACCCATTGGCAAGGCGATTTGGTGCGTGATGTGCTTCGCCGCAAACACCGCCGCAATGCGTATGATGATTTCAAAGCCAAATTGAAAAAATTGCCCGGGGCATACATTTTGCTAAATAAGCCGTTTCAAAAACAAAAGTAACGCCCTATCCAACGCGCAAATGCCAACCATCACTTATGGTAAACTATGGTAGAATTGATATAAGCTCACATATAACTGCTTAAATGAGCAAAATTGGTAATTATATTGACATTATACTGAGCGGGCAGATTTTACAAAATACGATCCAAAAGGAGATTTTAAGTTTTATTAAAGCCTTAAACGTGGCTTAATTACAATCTGAATACTGTTTTTAGTGGCCTGTAAAGGCCGCACTTTTGCGAAAGCAAAAGAGGTTCAAAGCTAAAAACAGTCGCATTATGCTAGTAGGAACGGACTAATTACCCGTGCTTACTAGCATTAACCCTGTATTAGTGCAAACTCATACAGGTAGGTGACTGTTTGTGTGCTTTGAATCTCACAAATAGCAGTCGTCTTTTTATTGAGAAGACGACACTACAAAAACTAAAAAAGAAGATAACATAAAATGAAAAAAATAATATTATTCTTTGCAATTATTGGAATATTTACAGTGGCAGCTATTTCAGCTTACGCTCATAGTGGCAGAACCAATCAGTGGGGGTGTCATTACGATCACAGAACGGGAATATATCATTGCCACTAACCAATCGTTAAACGAAAATAATATTTAGCGTCGTGGAAGACAAGGCACGAGGGCCTTGTTAAAAATGCGCTATATGTAGTAAAAGGCAACAGTTACTACTAGTGTCATTACGTCAATGAGCGGTCCGATACAGAAGGGCGAATTGAAGAATACACTAGTTTATTATCCCATAGGGTATTTAAAGTTATTCAGTATTTTCATATTTAGTGCGTAAGAAGGTTATATATTTTTTGGGTTGATAACTTACTGCTGTGAAAGGAAAATCTAAAAATAGTGGAAACCTTGTTGTTACATGGGCAATGATTCCTCAAAACAAAAAGACGAATCCAACTATATATATTTTTCAATATATAGTTCCCACAGGTTTCCGAAATAGGTTGTCATATCTACCTCTGATGTTTTAGATAGCAACGGGTTTTGTGGGAACAGACATATTATCAGGCAAAAATATATAACTGAAAACCTAAAATTTCTGATTTACTTTAATAACTTTAAAAAGAGTTTTCTTCTCGTAATAAATGCCATAAGTGAAGATTGATATCATAAGCGAAGATTAAAGCATGGCGAAGTAATTGTCCAAGTAGATTGAATTTCACGACTTGGCGCCTTTAATTTATCTAGCAAACAAGGAGGAAGCAGCATGAAATTTACAGTTGGTTTAATTATTTTGGCTATCATTGTCTTGGTGGCACTGCATTGTGCCATTCCCAAGAGAAATATAATTCGCTTTGTTTGTTGTCTTGGAATTTCAATACCGTGTTGTATAACAGGTACCATGCATGGTATATTTTTCGGTATAATTTTGCTTTCGTTAGAAATAATTTGGAATACATGCAGTAAAGTAATAAATAAATATGACAATGATATAAAATAAATATAGATTCAAAAAATAACAGGAGAAAATATGAAAAAGATTATTTTTTTGATTGTAATAAGCATTTGTTTACAGGGGTGCTTTTCAAGCAAAACTTCTCCCGATTATCAAACAATGGAATTTGCTCGTTTGGAAGCAAAAGCCAAACGCGGAGATTTAGGGGCAATATTTTGGCTATCAGATCGTTATTTCATTGGGCAAGACGGAAACAAAGATGAAGATAAGGCTTCTATTTACTTCGAGAAATTCTACAAGGAGCTGGAAAAAAAACCCAACACCATAAATGCTCCTTGGTTTCAAAAAGCATACGAGCAACAACATCCGATGGCTATATTTTTTCTTATCATTTTGGACATAGAAGCTTGTTTGAAAGATGATTCGAGAGGATATACGGAAAAAGAAATAAATCAAATTGGTCAAAAGTTAGATTTACTTTTATCTATACAAAAAAACCAATCCTTATATAGCCCATTGGCAGCAGAAATAGTGGAAGCGCTTAAACTATCCGGCCTAAATAAGTTGTGCTTGCAAATAGGGAATGAATATAAACAAAAAAACAATGGAGACGCTGCTGAGACATGGTTTTCCCGCGCATGTCAACTCGGTGATATGGAATCTTGTAAATTATATCTAGGTCAGTGGTAGTAATATTAGATTATTTGCATTTTCTTCAATAAAAAACCACCTTTTCAGGTGGTTTTTATATTTTTACCGGGGAAGGGACTTGAACCCTTAAGCCCGTGCGGGCAATAGTTTTTGAGACTATCCTGTATACCAATTCCAGCACCCCGGCTCAAATTCTATACTACTATTTTACTAAATTTTACGCCAAAATAAAATAGTCGGCGTGTTACAACACTCGTAGCAAACGTCTTGCGATTACTCAAACGATAACATAGACGTATATTCTTTAAGTCGTTTATTGATGTCGCGTTTAGTCAGTCCCGCCAAACGCGCCACGCTAAACGATTCAATCGTAAACGATGCCATTACGTTACCAATCATCATCGCGCGCTTAATAGATTTAAGCGTATCCCACGTTTTCAAACTGGCTAAATAGCCCGTAAATCCGCCGCCAAACGTATCGCCTGCCCCCGTCGTATCGTGGACGTGTTCCAAAATATACGGCGGCAACTGCGCAATACCTTTGCGGCTGACGAGCATAGACCCGTTTGATCCTAATTTGATAATCACATATTTGACGCCTTTAGCCAACAATAACTTTCCGGCTTTGACGAGATTATACTCTCCGGTCAGTTGGCGCGCTTCCGTTTCGTTCAAGAATAAAATATCCATGCGTTTAATAACTTTCAAGAGCGATTCTTTTTTGGAAGAAATCCAATAATTCATCGTATCACATGCTACCAAACGAGGACGTTTCACTTGTTTCAAAACAGCCAATTGTAAATCAGGGTCAATGTTTGCCAAAAATACGGCTTTAGCATTTTGTTGTTGGGGCGTTAATACCGGATTGAAATTTTTGAAAACATTTAATTCAGTAAATTTCGTTACGGCCGTATTGAAATCTTTATCGTAACTACCACCCCAATGGAAAGTTTTGCCTTCTTTTACTTGCAAGCCGGATAAATCTACCCCGCGTTTGATAAACGGAGCCCGGTCATTATCGGTAAAATCAGTTCCTACGACGGCAACGATGGTGGGTTGCGCAAAGAAACTGGCACATAATGACGCATAACTCGCCGCCCCGCCGAGAACGCGTTTTACACTTCCGTTTGCATTATCAATCGTATCAAATGCTACCGAACCTACTACAAGCACTTCATTGGCCATACTTAGTCCTGCGTGTCTTGCAAATACGTTTTGATTTGAACGCGTTGGTTAAAGTCATCAAAGAAAGCCCGTTGGGCGGTTTCCATCTTTGTTTCCATTAACTGCAAAGCAAATTCTTTTTTATTTGCATCAAAATCTTTCAGATTGCCTTGTTGAATCTGATAGGAATGTTTAATTTCTTCCGGGGTCAACTTATATAATGAATATAATATCGTGCGGAAACGGCTTGCTAAAATACCATTACGCAATTGTTCTTCAAACTCCGCCGGCGAAATACCCATCACCCGTTTGACATTAGCCGCATAAACATTTTTATCAAATGCGCCGTTTGGGTCACCGCCCAATCCCAACGATTTGATATTATACGCTACTTCATAATCGGATACACCCAGGCCGGATTCTTGAGCGGCTTGAGCGGCAATTTCTTCACTAATAAGAGATTGTAACACACGGGCACGCACATAAGACATCATGTCATCATCCAAATCAATACCTTGATCGCGGATGGATTGGGCGCGGTTTTGCGTCAAGCGGTCTAATGTACGTAACGAAATTTCTTTTTTCCCTACTTTAGCGGCTACCGTTGAAAAACTACCGCGGTGATAAGCATCTAACCCTAAATAGACGATACTTCCTAAAAAGAACGCCAAGGTAATAATAAGAATAATTTTTTTGTATTTAATCAAAAATGAAATCATATTTTCTCCGTTTATTCTTCTGTTTTGGCAGCCGCGGGCGTGGGGACTTCCGCTTCGCCGATGACGCATTGTCCGTCAATACGTCCGCCTTCTTCTACGACCATTTTTTTTGCACGGATGTTGCCTTTAATACCGGCCGAACCCAATATCTCTAACATTTCCGCACAAATATTCCCTTCAATAATACCGCCGCACATAATTACTTGGGCAGACACATCGCCTTTAATTTTTCCTTCCGGGCCGATTACTACATGGCGGGCATTATCTACATTTCCTTCCAACGTACCTTCTACCCGAAGCGAACCTTGTACACTAAGCGTACCCTGAAAATAACATTCCGCACTAACTACAGAATAATGTTCACCTGAGGCAAAATCAGAATCTTTTTTCAAAAATCCCATACATCCTCCTTACTCAACTACTTAAAATAGTTACGCGGATTGACGGCTTGTCCGTCTTTCCACACTTCATAATGCAAATGCGTTCCGGTAGAACGGCCGCTAGAACCCATCGTTGCGATTTTATCACCGCGTTTGACGACATCTCCGGCTTTTACCTGAATGCCTGTTGTATGAGCATATAAGGTAGAATAGCCAAAGCCGTGATCTACCAAAATAGCCTGTCCGTAACTGGGCACCCATCCCGCATGGCGAACCACACCGTCTGCGGTCACCACAATCGGGCTATCGGGCTTTCCGGCGAAATCTACCCCGTTATGTCGTTTGGTAGAGCGGCGCCCGAAGGGGTCTAACCGATAACCAAAACCCGAACTGATCGGGGCATTAGAAGGACGGATAGATGGGGTGGAATTTAACCCTTCGCGGCGATTAGCAAAATACCAAGCGATTTCTTGGAAACTGGCCAAACGCATTTTTGCAGTTTCTTCCAAATTGTCAATATACGACTCAAATTCTTCTGCCGATAATTCTTTTACATCTTTTTGGAACATTTCACGCGCCCGGGCATCTTCCTTTTCTTTAGCGGCTTCCCATCCTTTAGGCAAATTGATAAATTTACCGCCGGGCATACCGAGCATTTGGCGCATTTGCGTATCGGTGGTGCGGGTCAGTTCCAAATATTTACGCCCGCGTTCCAACTCATCGGCGATGAGTTTCATTTTCATACGCATCAGTTCATTATCGGCCTTCGTAATGTGGTAATCATAATCGCGGGCAAAAAATAACAATCCCGCTATTGTGACAACTCCCCACACTACGATTAACGCGAGGAGAGTAAGAACACGCATTTTGAACTTAAATGAAGAACCGAAGCGCGGCATGACTAAGATATCTACCCGCTCTCCCAGTAACCTTCCTAAATGGTTGATTCTTGTCCCCATCTTTTGTATTCTATCATAATAAAAGCACCGATGGGGGCTAAATTTCACATTTTTAAGGGGAAAACATGAAAAAAATTACACTTCTGCTCGTAACCACATTAGGGCTGTGCGCCTGTATGGCACAATTACCGCAACGCCCGTCATTGCCGCAAGTACAATTGCCGATAGTCGGCGAAGAAACCGCTATGTGGAATCCGGCAGATTATGAAGGTAAACCGGTAATGATTGTATTTATGGGATCGTGGTGTCCGTGGTGCAAACGAACGATGCCTGCCGTGATGCAAGCCGCCCAAGATTTTGCGGGCAAAGCCGAAATTGTAGCGGTATTTTTAGATGATAACCCCGAAGCCGTACAAGCGGCTATTAAGCAAAATAATTTTACCGTCAAATCGCTTTATAACGGTGGCGAATTGGCTCAAGCATTAGAAGTACAAGGCTTACCGCATACGATAGTTTTTAATAAAAAACACTACTTATCCCATTATTGGGAAGGGTTTTCGTCCAATCGGCTAAACGACTACCGGGCCGCTTTAGGTCAATTAACCGACTAAACTAATTTTCCGCCCTTTACCGGGTGGATTTTTTATAGGAGAAAAATAATGGAAATTGAAATTTTAACCGCCCTGGTACTTATTCAACTGATTGTATTTATTAGTTGGCTTATTAGTTTACAAGACCAAGTAAGCAAACTCCGCGATCAAGTGGGAAAAGGAGTCCTTTTCCCCCAACAACCGTCTCAGGCTACCGTTACCCCCTCCCCGGCAGAACAACCCGCCAACGTTATACCCGAACAACCGACCAATGTTATGCAACCGGGACTCCCCGCCGAAAAAACGGAAAAAGAACCTACCAACTGGGTTTCTGTATTTTCTTGGATTGGCGGATTTACGCTTTTGTTAGGTATTGCGTTTTGGATCAAATATGCATTAGAAAACAATTTAATTTCCCCTGCCACCCGTATTGTAAGCAGTTTGGCCGTAGGGTTTATTTTATGGGGAGTAGGCGCGTGGATGAAAAAAGAAAACTCCCGCACCACCGCCGCCACCTTATGTGCCAGCGGATTATGTATCCATTATATTGCCTATTTCTCGGCCTATTATTTTTATCATATGATTCAACTGCCCGTTGCCTTTGGGCTAATGGCATTAGTAGCCCTAGGTGCATTTGCTACGGCCGCGTGGAAAAAAGCCCCATATATTAATGTGCTGGCACAAATTATCGGCTTTTTAACACCGTTTTTATTCTCTTCTTCCGAGCCGAATTTTATTTTCTTCTTTACATACACCTTCTTTATTGCATGTGCGGCTTCGGCAGCAAGCATATGGTGCAAATGGGAGAAACAATTAAATCTCTGTGCGGTTTTCACAGGTATTTGCTTGCTCATTTCATTTGTACATTTATCTGCCGGAAATATCCACACCGTATTTACATTTAGTTTCGCGTGTTGTGTATTGTTTGGCATAGGCGCATGGCTAACCGCTAACGGAACTCCGTTTGTCCTAGCCGCTGCGGCCAATATGCTAGCACAACTCATTTATTTGTGTACATTTATCGGTTCAAGCCACAACGATCCGTATGCGACGGGATTTATTATATGGAACTGCGCCTCTTTATTTTTCTTTGCGTTGCCGGTATTCGGTATCAAAGGGAAATTTTGGACGCTGCGTACGATGTGGGTAGCCGCCGCGTTAGTAGGGTTAACCAGCGGATTCTGTGCATATCAAACACTCGTGCAAATTGACGCAGCCGGACAAGGTGGATGTTTATTGGCATTTGCTGTATTATATGGTATCGCCACCTATTATATTTACGAACAAGAAGGGGACGAGAGCGAAATTCAACGTTTCCGCTTAATGTGGTTTGGAGCGGTTGCCTTGTTCTTTTTAACGTATGCGCTAGCCGTCTTGTTAGACAACGAAGTCTTGACGATTGCCCTGGCATTAGAAGGGTGCGCGCTGGTGTGGCTTAACACTAAATTACATTTTGACAAAGCCGCCAAATTGGGCAAATGGTTATTAGTTATAACAGCCATACGGTTACTGCTTAACCCGGAAATTGTATCGTATCATGCCAGCAACATCAAGATCTTAAACTGGATCTTATATACCTATTTTGTATGTGGTGCGGCCATGTTCACCGCCGCCAAATTGTGGGAACCCAAAGAAAACAAATCAACCATACACTTTTTGCAAGTGTTAGGCGGAATTTTGTGGTTTGCACTGATCAACTTGGAAATTGCCGATTTCTTTACCGATCCGGGCGCCAACTTAAACATAGATTTAATTTCCCCGGCGCGTGCCGCGGCTACTTACACAATCGTTTGGATGATTTGCGCGGCAGGGTGTTTATTTGCCTCGCTTCAAAAGAAAAGTGCCGGGCTCAAAAAAGCCGGGCTTATCTTATCCGGCATGGTATTAGGCAAATTGTTCTTGTGTGATATTTGGAAATTGCCGACAGGGGCGCGCATCCTTGTACTCATTAGCGTGGCCGGGTTGTTAATCGGTATATCCTACTTATACCAACAACTTAAAAAAGGCATTCCGCCCGATTTAGTAGATTAACCCATATAGATACATCACATTGTCCCTTCCGTTTTAAGAAGGGACAATTTTTAATATTCCATAAATTGCCGCGCAATTTGCGGGTCTTCCATACACAGATAAACGTAGGCTTTTGGAAACGTCTTGCGAAGAAGCGGCACGAGAAATTGATACACCGCCATCCGTTGGCTGTCTCCGTAGCGCATTTTGCCATCAAAGTCTAATAAAAATTCGCCGTCCAATAAAAAATTCTGCGTAAAGCGCGTTTCAATTTGCTTTTTGAGTTCGCGGCTAAAGCGTAGCGTACCCACACTTATCCATGCAATTTTATCGGCAGGCAACGTATCTGCCATTTGCTCAACAGTGCGCGCGTAATCTGGCTCATAGCCGTCGTAAATAACCACCGGATCAAAGTGAAAGCCAAGCCGGTATCCCGCGCGGGCCACTTCGCACGCGGCTTGTAAACGCGCCGTTAAATCCGGTGTAAAATGTTCAACCTCGTTTGTAATTTTAGCGGAATTGACCGACCACGACACAACCACATTTTCGCACCCGCCAACCTTCAAAAGTCCGCCGATATTAACGCTTTTTGTTTTGAACTCAAACTGCCATTGCGAACGCGCGCGAAAGAACGGCACCAGTTGTTGCGAGTATTGTGTAATATCATCAAACACGAGCGAATCGGTAAATTCCCCACTGCCGATACGCGGGCGGTCAAACGGGCCTTTATTAAATTTGGCTCCGTCGAATTTTTGCAGAAATTCATCCAAATTTGCGGGCCACAAAATAGCATGCAAATTTTGATATTGTTGCAAGAAACAATACTCACACTCAAAGCGGCAACCGAAACCCAAATTGATTAAATTATATCCACATCCCGCCGATCCGCAACTGCAAGGGCAGGGTTTTAGAAAATCGTATTTTTCCTGATGAATTAAAAGGGTATCGGTACGGCGGGAAAAATCGGTACTGCCGACCCATGTTTTACCGTCAGTTTCCTTAAATTCAGCCTGAGCAAATGCCGCCCGCGCACGCGCTACAAGCGGCGAATTTTTGACGGATGATTCTACATAAACGGTTTTCGGATAAAAAGCCCGCGGAGTTAAATCGGCCTGTAAATTTTCGTTCAAATCTAATTTAGGCAAATAAAATTGGTTTCTGTTTGCTATCTTAAAATTAACGGGATAACGGCGCTTTAGCAAAGCGGTTTTGACACTTTCAAACGTGTCATTTTTAGACGGAATAAGAATTTCTTGCGGTGGCAAATTTTCACGTTTGGAAATCTCATAAATCAAGCGTACCAACTCGCGCAGTTTATTCGTACCTATGCGCGGCAAAATAGTTTTGACAAAATTTTCCAACTCGTTACTATTCATCGTTACCCTCTAAAAATAAAATTTCCCGTGGGGTTAATTGAACTTGCAAGCCCGCCGTGTTTTGCTGTACTTGCGTTTCATTACGCGCACCAAAAAGCACGCCAGACACTCCCTGTTTATGTAAAGCCCACGCCACCGCTATTGCCGATGGAAAAACCTGTTTTTCTTGGGCCAATTTTTTTACGCGAGCCACGCACATTTGTGCGTTTTCAAAGGCTTGCGTGCGGTAACATTTATAAAAATAATTACGCGCATCGGCACGGCGCAAATTCGGCGCGGTCTTATATTTTCCGCTTAAAATGCCGCCGCATAAAACTCCATATCCGATAAATCGCACGCCGCACGCCCGACATATATCCAATACCGCTAAACCTTTTTGCGGATGCAACAAAGAAAATTCATTTTGCACCGAAAATATGTCGGCCACTTGCGCACACGCACGAATTTGCTCCGATGACACATTACATAACCCGATTGCACGAATAAGGCCTTTTTCCCGCAAGCGTACCAGTTCCCCCACCGCATCCGTAAGCGGAACTTTTGGGTCCGGATAGTGAATTTGGTACACATCTAAAAAATCGGTTTTCAGCCGAGAAAGCGATTCTTCCAACTGGCGACGAATAGTTTGCGGGCGCAAATCATGGTCTGTCCAACTGCCGTTTTTCACGAGGCCGCACTTGCTGGCCAATATCACTTCGTTCCGACGGTTTTTCAACACGCGCCCTAAAAATTCTTCACTTTGTCCGTCACCGTAAACAGGCGCAGTATCTATCAATCGGATACCTGTTTCCAGGGCCGCATAAACGGCTTTTTGCGCGGCAGTTTCATCTAACTTCCCCCAATCATATCCACCGCCAAACGGCCACGAACCAAGGCCCAACTGTATATTTTTTTCCGTCTGAAGATTTGTCATTACCAAAACCCGTTTTCTGCCATAAAGCAACTGTTAACGGCTTTGATCCCGGCTTGTTGTGCGGCTTGATAAGCACGTTCCGAACGCGCTCCGGGCTGAAACCAAATTTCACGTACGCCAGCAGCCACACATTGTGCCACCGCTCCGTCCAAGGCAACAGGCGGAACCACCATAATAGCCACATCTATGGACGTGGGCACTTCGGCTAACGATGGAAAAAAGGTGTGGCCCTTGACGTGTCCGCCCTTAGGATTGATTCCATACACATCCAGTCCGTTAGCGGCCAACTCTGTTAAAATTTTATAGCCGTATTTAGACGGATCTTCCGAGGCGCCAAATACGGCTATTTTTTTATCTTGATAATTCATTAGGCTTGCGGAAGTCCGCCAAAACCACCCATGGCTTGCGCAGCCATGGCCTGGCTGTCGCGGACGGCTTTGTTGAACATTTCTTTAATATCTTTAGCGAGTTCTTCTTCGGAAACATTTTTTGCTTCCGGCAACACGCGTACTTCTTTTACTTCCATAGAACCGTTCATAGTTACTTCTACCCAATGGTGAGGGCTTTCGGTTTTGATAACCATATTATCTAACCGTTTTTTAATTTCTTCCATTTGGCTTTTGAGTTTCCATAAATCTTTTAATTGTCCGAGTTTATCAAACATAGTTCTCTCCTTAAAGTGATATATTAGATTTTACCAATTTACACACCGGCCTTGCGTTACGACACTTCCACACTTTCGCACGCGCGGACAAATACAGCCGAACATTTCACCCGTTTGTCGGGAAAAATCTTTCGGGCCGCCTGTAAATATACGGTTAATTGCGGACGGTATTTTTCTACTAATTGTTGCGTACCGGCTGCGGGGATTTTGTCGGTTTTATAGTCAATTACCCACACACTTCCGTCGGCACGTTCCAGCACCGCATCCATTATACCCGATGTAATATGTCCTTGTTCATTTACAAATGAAAACGGCATTTCTCCGGCTAAAAATTTGCACGCAGTTAATTGTTCAAACATATCAGAGGCACAAAACGGCGTCAAAATTTCGGCAGCTTGGGCAGAGGCTTCGGGCAATCCCGTCGAAAAAGCCGCCTCTTGGGTTACTTGTGCCATCTCTTGCGTAGGAGTAGTCAACAATGATAAAAGCGCCCGGTGGCATACTGTTCCCACGTCGGCTGCAGCACGCTGCTCGGGAGAAAGGGTTTCGTTATCTACCCGCGCACTGGGTGATAAATCTTGCTCGGCCAGTAATGCCTGATAACGTGCGGCACGCTCATCAAAAGCCTGGCGCCACTTAGGGAGCATAGAGAAAAATTCCTGTTTGGTCGGTTGCGGGATTTGATGAAACCGGAAATCATCCGGCGACATATAGGGAACATATATCACCGAAGCAGTTACCTCTTTTCCGCCGGTAGTAAGTTTTTCTCCGTCGGGGAAAAGACCGGCCGTCAAAAAGGCTTGTTTCGTTTGCGAAGAGTCGCTACGTCCATCCGCCACCAACACCATGCGATCTTTGGCACGAGTCAATGCCACATATAAGATGCGGATTTCCTCGCATCGTTCATGCTTTTTCTGTTCATCTTTCAAAAACACACTGTTGGCATCAGAAATTTTACCGACTTCAAGCCCATACATATTGTATTGCCACGAATACATCGGCTCTTTCTTTTTGTTTGTATGATGAGATTCCCGTTTAGATAAATCAGCCACAATAACGACGGGGAAATCTAACCCTTTTGATTTGTGTATAGACATCACTGTTACCGCATCGGCCGCCAATCCCGATTCCGTATCCAATGCTTCGGGCTCTTCATCCCACAATTTTTCAAGGGCTTCTAAAAATTGTCCGAGCGATGACGCACGCCCACCCAGTACCGTTTGCGTTTGTTGTACCAAACAGCGTAGCATCTCTAACGTCCGTTCGCCGTCGTAAGCAGCGGCGCAGAGTTCCGGCAAAAAGGTTTCATCTAATACTTCTTCCAATAAGGCCGTTACGTCCGTATGCCCTACTTTACTTAGCAATTGACGTATTTCACCGTAGCACCGTGCCAAAGATTCATCCTTTGTATCCGCGAATAAATTAAGTTCGTTATGTGCGGCGAACTGAACAAGTTGCTCATCGGTAAAACCACCCAGTGGGCTACGCAATACCCCCACCAATGCAATTTTATCTGACGGGTCAACAAGTACGCGCAACAGATTTAGGAAATCATTGATTTCCTGATGTTTGAAAAAATCTTTTTCACTACCGGCATTAAAAGGAATACCATGACGGCGAAGGGCTTGCGTGTAAATAGACGACGTAGTGGTAGCACGCGATAACAGCACAATATCCTTATATTGCAATTTCAATTTGCGCGGGCCGTCTTTTTCCATGACCGTCATTTTGCCTACATGTTCGCTAATCCACCGGGCAATCGCCTCGGCCTGATTATGACGCAAAGCATCCACATCTATTCCATCAGGCATCGGGTGGACAAATAACCACTCCACCGCCGGTCCGTTGGCTTTTTTATTAGGATAAATCGGTTCGTAACCGGGCTGAAAGTTTTTTTCCGGTTTCATAGCGCGGCCACAAACGCTATTGGCCACCGCCACGATATCCGGCACGCTGCGGTAATTCTTGCGCAAGAAACATTTTACACCGCCTTGTTGTAAAATCAAATCGGTAAAATACTCATACGCGGTAATATCCGCCCCACGAAAACGGTAAATAGATTGCTTGGGATCGCCCACAACAAAAAGTTTCCCCGGTGCCAGTTTTACATCGCGCCAGTTGCCCGCAAACGAAGATTTATTTTCCGCCAAAAAAAGTAAAATTTCCCCTTGAACAGGGTCGGTATCTTGGAATTCGTCAATAAACAAAACATCAAATTTGGCTTTAAGTTCATTTCGCACTTCTATGTCTGTTTGGACCAGCGAGCGTGTTTTTACAATTAAATCGTCAAAACTTAAAATTCCTTCGCGGGCAAAATCAGCGCGAATTTGTGCGGCAAAATCTTTTACTAACGATAAAGCCGTACAAAAAATCTGTTGTCTTTCGGGTTGGATATGTTCGGCAAATTTATATAATTCATACGCTTGTGCCCAAGATTCTTTATCCCAACCGACAAGCATTTTATTAGGAAAAGAGCCCGGATCCTCGGGAATCGCCGGCAAAGGTTCCCGGCGTAAAAAGGCGGCGGAACGTATTAACGTTTGGGCGGCCCAAATTAAACACCTTTCTGGTGCGCGCAGAAAATCGGGTTTTTTGGGATCGCGACAAGCGCTGCTCAACGCTTGGGCCTGGGTGGCTTTTTGCAAACAGATTTGAGCCAATTTTTCCGCGTGCGAAAAATAATCATACTGCTCGATTTTACCATCGCATAAATTGCGGGCGAACTCTTTTATATTGTCCAAAGAAACTTCGTTAAGCACTTGTTTCCACGCTTCTTTGCGTGGAGCATTTACGCCGAGTTCACTTTCCAAAAAAGCATACCACCGTTTGTTAAAAAGCCGCGTGCCTTTAGGGCCGGGGTCAATTTCGGCTTGTGGCGAAAGCCCCGCCTGCAACGGGAAAGTTTTTAGAATATCTGCGCAGAAACCATGTATCGTGCCAATGCTGGCGCGATCTAATTTTTTCAGTGCGTCTTGCGCGCGAAGCAATATAGTTTCATTTGTTTTGGAAATAAATGCTTTTTCCTCTGCGCTGTTGGGTATCCGGTTGCCGAATTTTGCTTGTTTTAAGTGCTGATGTATAATCAGCAACAATTCATCTTTTTTATCGCTATCGGCCGGTTCTTGGTCTGCAACTTTTTGAATCTGGGTAATAATTTGATGTAATTGGGAAACCAAACGGGTTTTAATTTCGGCGGCGGCTTTCTCGGTGAACGTAAGCGCAACAATACGGTCCACGGGGATGCCCAACTCCAATACCGCTAGTCCAATACGCCGGATAAGCAGCGTCGTTTTCCCGGTACCGGCACCGGCTTCCACCACCATATTTACATGCAAATCATTTAATACTTGCTCGCGGTCTTCATTTTGATTTTTTAGGTTTTGGGGGAACATAACATATCTCCTCTAACGCTTTACTGGGCGTACTTCGGCGCGCACGCATCAAACAAGCAAAACTATCGCGACGGCAAATTCGATCGTATGGGCAATACTTGCATTCGTCCGAGGTGCGCAATATCAAAGTACCTTGTTGGATAAATTGGGCTAATAAATTAAACAAAGCAAGAGCCTTCGGATACATGGCTTGCCATTCTTCGGCAGATAACCGCTGTACTTTATAACCGACAGAAGAACCATCTTTGAATGACAATAAATATGATCCGGCCGACGTATAACCGTTCAGTTGTTTTAATTGGCCCGCCGCCAACACATATAAGAATGGTTGGAAAATACGTTCCTTAAAAAAAGTGGCTATCAAATCACCCGTGCCCTTTTTGCTGGATTTATAATCAATAACTCTAAATTGTTTTCCCTCATTATCTATATCGATACGGTCAATTTTCCCATGCAACCGAAACGGGAAACCCTCTATGGATACCGGTGGAAATTCCTGTTCAAAATACGTCGGTGTAAAAGGACCTAAAGCGGCTACATCTTTCCTAGCGAAATCTTTGAGCAGATTGGTAATTTCTTCGCGCAGCATTTCCCAAATGACCGGATAAAGGCCTAACGGTTGGTAACTTTGCGGCAAAACGGTCTGGGCGGTTTCATCAATATATTTTTCCACACCGCTATCAAATACATCATGTGTAATGCCCAGTTGCAACAGACGCTGATAAAAATGTTCCAGTACCTCGTGGCACATATTTCCCCGCGTATTAGCGGCTAACTGATCACGAAAAAGCAACGAATCTTCCGTCAAACCTATTATTTTAGAGAAAAAATATTTCAACGGACAAGTGGCTAATGTTTGCAGTGCAGAAGGCGAAAAACCATACGCTTGGTGATGAGCAAAAATTTGTTCTCCGCCGCTAATATATCCGTCGTATATTCCGGCAGCGCCCCAACTTTTTAAGGCATGAACGGCAGCCAGTTGCCGGGGCGTATCCGGCGACGACAACCCGGCTTGTTCCCAATGAATCTGTTGCGGCTCACCGCTTAACATGATAGCGGCAGCCACTTCTTTGGGAGTTAGCAACAGCGGGTTGACTGACGTTATTTGTTCCCCGATAAGGGCACTAACTTGCGGAGCCGCTTTAGGATCGGCTTTCCAGGTTGTATTTTCTGACACGCGGGCTAACTCGGCCACATACACCGAAGGCACTAGTTCTTTATTATCATTCCCGCGCCCGGCATAAGAAACATATAATTTTTCCGTGGCGGACGAACAGGCCGTAAAAAATAAAAGCCGTTCTTCCGCCGTACGTTCGGCTTGGGCGGTCACCCAACATCCCAGCCCATCACGCACCAAATAGCGGAATTTATCACGAAAGATAGGATCTTCCGGCACGATTTGCGGAAAAATCTTTTCATTCACGCCCAGTAAAAAAACGACTTTAAACTGAAGTCCGCGCGCCCGCAACACATCCATAAATACAACTCCGCGCGGGGCATTTTCCACTTCGGTAAATGTAAGGCCGGAAAGGGCTTGTGTCAGTTCGCGAATAAATTCCCCCGCTTGGCAAGAAGGGCGAACCATACCATACTGCGCTAGCGATAACACGCACGTACACAGTTGTTGATAAATTCCCGTTTCCGACCCGGTTAGCGCTCCCACGTCTATATTTTCGGCCAAGAATTGAGTAACTTGGGCACATTTGTCCGTCCACAAACCGGGCAAATCTAACGACTCCAACCGCGTACGGCAATTTTCCAACCACGTTAAAAATTCGGGATCATAACCGTCCATATTTGGGAGCAAATCGCGCCATTGGCTGATATTCAAACTAACTAAAGATTTCTCAACCAGTTTACGCCATGCCCATTTTTTCTTGTGGCTAAAATAAGGAGAAGATAGTATCGCCAACACGCTTTCGCGGTCAAATCCGTTTTCGGCCAGCGTCAATAAATTCAGACAAAATACGCCTAACACACACCGGTCCCACGAATAGGTAAAGGAGGCATTAAGTGCAATTTTATTTTGTGCAAAAAGTCGGCGCACTTCCTGTTGGTAAGGGCTTACACTACGCGCCAACACACCGATATCGCTAAAAGATAAATGTTCTTCTTCCACAAGCCGCAAAATTTCTTTGGCTACGTAGCGCACCTCGCTTTGTACGTTAGCCGCCGAAACAATGTGTACGGCGGACATTTTGCTACTGCCTTGCGGCGCGAACAGATAATCTCCATGCGGGCCAAGCGCGCCGAAATCGTCTGTATTTTCATCCGTTCCGCCCCTGCTTGCGCCCAAATAGTTGGTTTCAAAAAATTTCTGGGCAAATTGATAGGCCGGAAATTTCCCATAAGGCACAAACAAAGCCCCGGTATATTGAGAGCGAATGCGGCTTAAAAAATCCAACATACGCCCGGGCATATCATAAAAACCATACAAAATAATGTTGGAAAATTGTTTCAAATAAGAAGACGTTTCCACATGCGATAAGGCCCGTTCAAACAGAGCCTGATACGGACGGAAACCGGGCAATTGCGCTTCGCGTTGAGTATAGCGTTTATATACACGCACAAACCAGGCAAATTGTTTATAGGCTTGAATTTTTTTCTCGTCTTCCTCATCGGGATTGGGCAAAATTTCTTCTAATGTTTCGGGCGTAGCCAAACTATCCGCTAAATCGCGCAAGGCTGACTTAACCGCTCCCACAAACCCACGCGATATCGGGTAAATATCTAATCCGGGTTCGGTTAAAATTTCTTTGATTAAAAAATCGCGTAAATGGTCTTGCGGAAAAACGGGTAACGCAGGCCCGGCTTCACTATCTAACCGGTAAAGAAGCGAAGATGCCGTACAAAAATGGATATTGGCGACTGCCCCTTGCGCCCGCGCCAACTGGGTAGTCAATCTATGCGCAATGCCCGACGACGCGCACACCACCAACCAAGGCTCCAGCGCAGCGCGGTTTTGTGTAACAAACTGCAAAAACGATTTTTCCAAAGACGGATAATGGGCGTAAAACAATTTCATAAATCGTATATTAAATAGTAAAATAAGATAACTTACTTTATTATTACATTTTTTAACAAACGCTGTATGAAAACTTTAATTTTAGTACGACACGCCCATGCCTTATCTGCATTCGTCGCCCAAGTAACAAGCGACGCTTTGCGTCCGTTATCTGATGAAGGCCGCCAAAAAGCCGCCGCCACTGCCGCGAAACTGGCCGGTTTATCTTTGCATCCCGCGGTTATTTTGACAAGCCCTTTGTTGCGAGCCAAACAAACTTCACAATTTATTGCCGAAAAATTACATGCACCCGTAGAAGAAGTAAAATGGCTAAACGGATTTTTTAGTGACGAAGAAGTAGCCATCGCATTGCGCGAACGGTTAGCAAAAACAGATACGATAGTAGCCGTCGGGCACAACCCCAATATTACCTGTGTGCACAACTTACTGTGCGGACAAATCCGTCCGTTTTCACCGGGTTCGTTTGCCGTGTTGGAAATGGACAATTCCGGAAATTTCAAACAAATTTCCGCGGGAGAATAAAATGACTATTACAAATGCTATCTTGCTTGGTTTGTTACAGGCCCTTGGCGAATTTTTGCCGATTTCAAGTTCGGCACATTTGGTTTTGTTGCCGTATTTGCGCGGGCAAGTTTATCAGGGGGTTGCCTTTGATGTTATCTTGCACGCGGGAACATTGCTGGCGGTACTACTTTATTTTTGGCGCGATTGGTGGGTGCTTATCAAGCAAGGGCTCACCGCGCCCAAAAGCCGCGAAGGCCGCATGCTATGGTATTTGGCGGCGGCAACCATTCCGGCCGCCATATTGGGCTTTCTGTTTGAAGATTTAGCGGAAAACACCTTTCGCAGTCCTGCTTTAATTGCCATCAATTTGATGATTTTTGCGGCGGTACTTTTTTGGGCAGACAAAAAAGCAAAAGCCGAAAGCAACCCCCTTTTTGATGTTCCGTTTATGACGGTATTTTTGATTGGTTGTGCGCAAGCATTGGCGTTGATGCCCGGCGTATCACGCAGCGGAATCACCATTACGGCCGCCTTATTTTTAGGTCTTTCACGCAGCACAAGTGCGCGTATTTCTTTTTTACTTTCCGCGCCGATTATTGCAGGGGCCACGGTATTAAAAATCACCCAATTAACCCCCGCCGATTTGAACGGAGCCCTATTAGCCGGATTTGCAAGTGCATTTTTGGGGGCGGTGTTGGTAATCGGTTGGTTGATGAAATACATTAAATCACATACATTTAATGTATTTGTCTATTACCGGTGGATATTAGGGGCCGTGATTTTAGCCGTGTATTTTTGGCGGTAATGTATTAACAACAAATCTTTTTGAAAAATGGCACAAACTATTTTAGTTTGTGCCATTGAATCTTTAAGGAATCATATTTACCGTAGTTTCATTGCCAATCCGTTTAGGTCAGCCAGTTCCACTAACGTCATACCGTTAAGTTTAGATTTTTCTTGTTTGGAAAGCATAGCCGTATAGGTTTTAGTAAAGCCCAAACGGCGCGCTTCATCCATACGTTTTTCAATAAGTGGCACTTTGGCGACTTGCCCCAAAATACCCACTTCTGCCATAAACACGCTATCGTGCGCAATCGGGAAATCTTTGCACGAACTGATGACCGCCGCGCAAATAGCCAAATCTAAAGCGGGGTCTTTTAACTTGGCGCCGCCTGCCAAACTGACAAAAATATCTTTATTGTCCAGTGACAATCCGATATGTTTTTCAAGCGCGGCAAAAAGCATTAAACAGCGGTTCAAATCTACTCCGGTAGCCACGCGGCGCGGATAAGGAAAGCGCGTTGGCGAAACAAGGGCTTGCACTTCGGTGAGTAGCGGGCGCGAACCTTCCAGCGCCAGAGAATAAGCGCGGCCTTTTAAGGCACGTTCACGCGACGTTTCGGCAAAACATTCACTCGCGTTTTCTACCGAAATGAGTCCGCTGGCGCTCATGCGGAAAAGACCGATTTCATCGGTAGAGCCGAAACGGTTTTTATGCGGGCGCAAAAGGCGTAAAACATTATCTTTTTCCGTATCAAAGTACAATACGGCGTCCACCATATGCTCTAAAATTTTAGGGCCGGCCAGTTCGCCGTCTTTAGTTACATGTCCCAAAACAAACGTAATAATACCTTTGGGTTTGCACAGCCGCACGAGTTCGCTCGTGCACTCGCGCACTTGCGCTACCGTACCGGCAGAAGAAGTAAATTCGGGATGATAGACCGTTTGAATAGAATCTAAAATCAGCACGTCCGGGTTGACATTTTTCACCATCTCTACAATTTTCTGAATATCGGTTTCACACAACAGAAAAATGTTTTCCCCTTTCACACCCAAGCGTTGCGCGCGGCCGGAAATTTGGCTGATACTTTCTTCGCCGGAAATATACAGCACTTTTTGTGTTTTGGAAAGTTCCGCCGCCACCTGCAACATCAGCGTAGATTTGCCGATACCCGGCGCACCCGCCAAAAGAGTTAATTGCCCTTTGACAAGCCCGCCGCATAAAAGACGGTCAAATTCACTAATATGCGTAGGAATACGCACTTCGCTTACGGATTTACTGTCGGCAAGTTTTACTACTTCGCTGGAAAAATCGGTAAAACTGCGCGTGCGCGCGGGGGCTTTTTTGCTTTCCTGCGCTTTGACTTCTTCCACTAAACTATTCCACTCTCCACACTCCGGGCATTTTCCGGCCCATTTAGCAGATTCATAGCCACATTTCTGACAGACAAAAACCGTTTTGAATTTCATACTTATCTGCTGCCCGCCATAGCGGCTAACCCAAAGAACGAGGAGATATCTTGGTCGTTAAACGACAAGTTGGCCTTAACGGCAAAATCGTTAGTTTCCAACGCATCGCGCATCCACGCGCCCATGGAGAAATAGCGGTTAAACCGGAAATCTACCCCGTAGGTTAAATTCGGCTTATTAAAGTCGCGTCCGTTAATGGTGCGGTCGCGGCCCCAATCATAAAATTCGCCCGTAAAGGTAAATCTTTCTAAGAAATCAACATCTTTGAACGGTTGTAATTCCAAGGCCACACCGCCACCGCCGCGAATTAAACCGGCAGACAGTTTGGCCCAATCGTTATACAACCCGAAGCGCAAATCAAATTTGTTTTTCTCTATATAATCTCCCTCTTTAAGCCGGTCATCTTCGTTGCCCAAGTTAGCCATTCCCGCGCGGTAAAATGTATAACCGCTGGCCGGGTAAATTTCAAGGGCTAAATCACTGGAGGATAAATGCGCATCGGGCATATAGAAGAAATCATAATCCCAATACACTTTAAAGCGGCTCATCTTACCCACAAAGGTTTTGACTTCAGCCATAGTGGACTTCAAATCGGTTACGCTTTCTTTCACTTCTTCTTTCATTTGCGGATCTTTTAGCAAACTGCCGATAACACCCTCGCCGTTATTGATACTGGTAATAAGGGCATCGGCTTTAGCCATTAAATCGTCCAACTTAACGCTGGCCGAGTCCAAATTTTCCATGGTGCGCGTCATATACGGGCGCAAGGTAGCCACCATTTGATTTAAGTTGGCAGACAGTTGGCGCACTTCGGTCATCGTATCGTTTAAGCGCGCCCCAAATGCACCTTGATTATTGACACTATCTACAAAATCTTTGATACTTGCCATGGTTTGCGTGACCATAACATCTAACGGAACTTCATCAACACCGTCTAAATAATCACCGTTTTGATAGGCAGGGGCATTTTCATCGCCTTGTACTACTTTTAAGTATTTAGAGCCGATAATACCGGTCATCACTACGGAAAATTGTGCCCCGCGGTGAATGGGGATTTCGCGGTTAATTTCGGTAACGACAATAACGTCACCGTTTTCAATTTTAATTTTTTTAACTTTACCGACTTCTACGCCCGACAATTTAACAGGGGCTTTAACCGGAAGGCCGGAAACATCTTCAAATTTGACGTTTAAGTCGTAAGTGCGCGTAACGGAAAGGCCGCCTAAAAAATAAAGCGAAAAACCAAAGACGACTAGTCCAAGTATAGTAAAAATGCCTAATTTTGTTTCTGCTGTCATGAATTATTTTCTCCCTTAAAAGTAGGCGGATTATTCCCGCATCAGTTTCATTTGAATCGGCCCGTGACTGGAACCGCTCACAAATTGTTTCACATACGGATTATCCGTTTTACGAAATTCTTCCGGTGTGCCGTACAGTAAAATTTGTCCTTCATATAAAAACGCGATATAGTCGGCTATTTTGAAAGCCGAGCGCATATCGTGCGTAATCACCACTGAAGTTACCCCCAGTTTGGCTTTTAAATCTAATACCAAATCGCTGATAATATCCGACATAATGGGATCTAGCCCGGTTGTCGGCTCATCATATAAGATGACTTTGGGATTAACGGCAAGTACCCGCGCCAACGAAACGCGTTTTTTCATACCGCCGGAAAGTTCGCTGGGGTTTAATTTAGCCACATCTTCTTTAAGTCCCACCAAAGCCAATTTTTCGCGGATAATTTTAGGATATTCGCTTTCCGGCACGTTGGTTAAGTATTTTAGCCCAAACGCCACATTTTCCCCCACTGTCATGGAGTCAAACAAAGCCCCTTCCTGGAATAAATACCCAAAGTGACGGCGGATAGCGGAGAGTTTAATCTCGCTGGTAATTTTGGTAATATCTTTTCCGTTGACGAGAATTTGGCCGCTTGTAGCATCTTCCAAACGGATCATACACTTAATCAATGTACTTTTCCCGCAGCCGGAACCGCCTAAAATACACGTAACTTTGCCTTCCTCAATCGTCAAATTGACATTTTTAAGGACTTGTTTTTCGCCAAAGTTTTTTTGTAAGTTGCGTATTTCTATCATACTTAAATTCCAAATGCGGTCAAAATAGCCGTTAAGAAATAATCTAATACTAAAATTAACACAATCGTCGTAACGACGGCCCCGGTGGTAGATTTACCTACCCCTTCGGCTCCGCCGCGCGTGCTGATCCCTTTATAACAGCAGACCGTTCCTATCATAAACGCAAACAGGAACGACTTAATAAAACCGTGCATAAAATCGCTCACGCCCATAAAGGTTGTAATATCGGTTAAATATACTTCACCGGGAACCCCCAGTGCATACACTGCTACTAAATAGCCGCCTAAAATACCGAAGATATTGGAGAAAAGCGTCAAAATGGGCATTGTAAGCATAAAGCCAAACATACGCGGAATGACTAAATAACGTATGGGATTTGTCCCTAACGTATAGAGTGCATCAATTTGTTCGGTAACGGCCATCGTACCGATTTGCGCCGTAACGGCTGCCCCCGCCCGACCGGAAATAACGACCCCCGTCAGCACCGGGCCCAATTCGCGGATGAGCGAAAAGGCTACAATCGTACCCACAAAAATCGGATCACCGAAGATATTGCCAATCGTATTACCGGCCTGCAGCGCAAGCACCATGCCGGTAAACAAACTGGTCAGTGCCACTACACCAAACGATTCTACGCCGATAATCACACTTTGCTCTACGGCTTGATGCCATTCAAACCGAGCATGTAACGTCCAAAAGGCAGACGAACTAACCATGCGGGCGGCACCACCCACTTGGCTCAGCAAATTCGTCATATATTTTCCTACTGCCTTAAACATTATCTTTTATACACCCTTGGCACGCGAGCCGACAAAAGCGTGCATAATTCGTAATCAATCGTCCCGGCCTTTTGAGCCAGTTCGGCCAGCGTAATTTCTTCGCTGCCTTGTTTGCCCACCACTACTACTTCTTCGCCTACTTGCACAGGGGCCACACCGGTAATATCCACCATCATCATATCCATGGTGATATTGCCAAGTACCCGGCAACGCTTCCCCTTAATAAGCACATCGGCCTTATTGGAAAGTGCGCGCAAATAACCATCCCCATAACCTATGGGCAACGTGGCTACTTTAAGCGGTTTATCTGCTATAAAACTACGCCCGTAACTAATACTCGCACCCGCAGGAACATCTTTCACATACACAATCTGCGTTTTGAGTGATAAAATCGGTTGATATCCTTTTTCCAACCCATACGCACTATGTCCGGGGCGCACCATATCATAATGGATATCGGGCCGGGCCACTAGCGCAGCCGAGGCCGCTAAATGGCGATAGTTGACCTTGATACCGCGCAGTTGCATATTGGTTAACGTATCGCGGTAATAACCGATTTGTTCTTCGGTATAGGCAGGGTCGGTATCTACGCTGGAAAGGTGAGAATATAACCCATCCAACACAATATAAGGATGATTGGCTAATGCTTCCAACACCTCTACCACTTTACCGCGGCGCGTACCGATACGCCCCATTCCCGTATCTTGCTTCACATGGCAAAACGCGGGTTGTTTGAGTTCTTCGGCAATTTTACATACTGCCTTGGCGGCTTCCAAACTGGCAATCGTAACGGCCAGTTTGTTTTTAATAGCATATTCAAACGCTTCAAACGGGTAAATACTTCCCAACACCAAAATAGGTAATTTTACCCCCGCTTGGCGCAGTTGCATGCCTTCTTCCACCGAGGCTACACCTAGAAATTCACACAGTTGTTTTTCCTGTAAAAATTGGCTAACCGACACCGCCCCGTGCCCGTACGCATTGGCTTTTACCAGCGTAAGCAATTTGACTGAAGGCGCTACTTGCGTGCGAACGCGCGTCAAGTTGGCGGCTAGTTTGGTCAAATCTACTTCGGCAAAAGTGGGACGCAAAAACGTTTCGCTCATACGTTACTCCGGCAGCGGCCCAATTTCCGTATTTCCCGCGCTCCCTTGGGCATTTTCCATTTGCTCGGGAGCCGGATTGGTAAATAACGCATATTCACCAAAGAAGGCCAAATCGATCTCTCCCACCGGGCCGTTACGTTGTTTAGCAATAATCAGCGTGGCTTTGTTTTTCTCGGCATCATCGTGTGAGTAATACCAATTGCGGTGCAACAAGGCCACCACATCAGCATCCTGTTCAATAGAACCAGATTCACGCAAGTCCGAAAGCATTGGCTTCTTATCCGCACGGCCTTTTTCTTCGTTCTTACGGCTCAACTGCGACAGGGCCATCACCGGCACTTCTAACGTACGGGCCAAATCTTTAAGCATGCGGGAAATTTCGCTCACTTCCTGTTGGCGGCTTTCCACCCGCCGTTCTCCGCCACGAATTAACTGCAAATAGTCAATAACGATAAGCCCTAGCCCTTTGCCGCCTTGTTTTTTAAGTTCGCTGTCTAACCGGCGCGCACGCATACGAAGTTCGGTAATGGAAATGCCGGATGTATCATCTATAAAAAATGGAGAGGCGGCTAACCGACCGAGTTCACGGGTTAAATCACCCCATTTCGCTTTTTCCATCCAACCGTTACGTAATTTAGAAATTTCCACTTGTGCAGCCGAACCTAACATACGCTGAAAAATACTGTGCCTACCCATTTCTAACGAGAAAAAAGCAACCGGAATTCCGCACTCTACCGCCGCATGATGGGCAATGTTAAGCGCCAGTGCCGTTTTCCCTTGGCTGGGGCGCGCACCTAAAATAATTAAGTCCGCTTTGCGAAGTCCCCCGGTACGATAATCAAACGTATCCAACCCGGTGGGAACACCTTGAATGGTATTTTTATCCTTAATGGCCTGCTCTAATACACGCATTACTTCGGGCGCAAATTCTTTAGCCGAAATAAACCCGGATAATTTCTGTCTTTGGCTCAAGCGATAAATTTGATCAGCCGCCGAATCAATCAAAATCTGCGGGTCATCATCTTCTTCTTTATAAGCGCGTTGGACCAAGTGAGTGGCGGTTTGAATTAAATCGCGCACGACAAATTTCTTATACACAATTTCGGCATAGTGTTTGACGTGTGCCGTCGTAACGACTTTATCTACCAATTGCGCTAAATACACTTCGCCGCCCAGTTGGGTAAGCAGTTTGTTCTTTTTAAGTTCTTCGCTTAATGTAACGATATCAACGGCTTGACCGCGTTCGGCTAAGGTTTGCATAGCCGCATAAATTTTTTGGTGGGCTTCTTTATAAAAATGTTCGGGTTTGAGAATTTCTAACGCATCATCCACCGCTTCGGCAGATAATAACATGGCCCCTAAAACGGCCATTTCGGCATCTAATGCTTGCGGGGGAACACGGTTTTCCAATAAATTACTTGTTGTTGCCATACATACTACCTCATAAAGAGAAAAAAGTCCTGCCCTTTTTTGTGGGTAAAAAAGGGATAAGAGTATTGTAGCAATTTAACACCCGATTGGAAATGAAAAAATGAATTAGGACTAATTAGAAAAAGGGGGAGTATCATATCCAAACAGTTTATTTGGCCCAACGGTTATTTTTAAGCGCTAAGTAAACCGCTTTATTTAGCGCAATCATAGCGCGGTGCACATCCGATTTACTATCTGCACGCACCAGCCCGTCCGGTGTCACAAATCCAAAGTCATCTTCGGATAAATTCACAAAAGTCCATGTTTTATGGGGATCTGCCAAAACACTTTTCCCCATAGCCGCGTATGGTACAGATATATGCAACAAATCTACTATCGTGGGCAAAACATCCGTTTGTCCGGCTACTACCTCGGTTTGTCCGGCAGAGATAATGCCCGGAGCCGCCAGAATAAACGGAACGTGAAAACGCTCCCCCCCTTTGACCGGGCGTTCCCTGCGGATATGATCCCCTACTACTATAAATACAGTATCCTTATCTAACCCTTCTTGATGCAAGGTATCTAAAAATTGCCCGATACTCCAATCGGTATAAGATAAAGCCAATAAATACGGTTCCCCTTGGAATTTTTGTTCCAATTCGGCTGAAAAGTGTTTCGGTTGCAACATACCCAGCGGCTCATGGGTGGCTGTAGAAAAGAAAAATCCGGCAAAAGGCTGGGAACTTTGTTTCATCTTTTCGGCCAATACGTGTAGGGCATCTGCATCATACACCGCGGAAGCGCCATATTCTTTGCGGATTCGTTCTGTTCCGTAAGAATCAAACCCCAATAAGCGACTGATCGGACCGATATACATAGAACCGTCCTCGCAAGCACGCACAAAAACCGTTTCATATCCGGCCTGACGTAAAACATCACCCAACCCACGTTGGTTCACTTGTTCCAGTCCACGGCTATAATAAGGGAACCCTGCTACTTTGCACACACCGGACATCAACGCTCCGATTCCCACCAAACTAGATCCGTCCGTACATGAGTAAAACCGGTTGAAACTAAGTCCTTGCCGTACTAATTTATCCAAATGGGGAGTCGCCCCATATTGCGTACCGGATAAGGCATCTATATAGCGCGCGTCTAAACTTTCCAGTGCCAAAATAATGATATTTTTAGGGGCTTTTGCATAGGTAAATCGGGTACGGGTGCGTTGAAAGGGATATTGCGGATCGGGTTGTTCTCCAGGCATGATAAGTAATTCTTGCGTGACTTGTTGGCTTTCTTCATTTCCTATTTCTTGCAAAGACGGATGCGTATGATGGGCTTTGGCAGACAGAATATAGCGCGACGGATTCAAACTATACACCACACTAAACACTCCGTTTAAGGTTAAATGTCCTTGCTCTATTTGTTGGGTATAAGCCCATTGCGTAGAAATGGCTTGAAAACAAAAAAAATATCCCCGTTCGCCAAACCATAAGAAAAACCCTAACAGAAACAAAAACAAACCTTCATACAAAATAGGGCCTTTGCGCACCGGAGTCAAACGGCAAGCATATACATAAGCCCCATAAATTCCCGCCGACATACATACGCCCGCCACCAGCAAAACCGGCCAATAAGAGTAGATGGCCGTTTTAACGATTAACGGAACCGATAAGAAGAAATCAAATATGGCCGAACCGATATGTTTTTGGACATACTTGAAATAGACAATGTCTGCTATCCATAAAAAACTATACACTTCCAACACAACAATAGCCAGAACAGCCACAATACGTTGATAAACGCGGGAACGTAGGGGTAAATTCAAAAGGATAAGTACCGGGCCGCCCACTAGACAAAGCATAGAAAAATCATACACTACACCTCGCCCCATACTAATTAACAATTGCGTCCAAGTAACCGTATCAAAGATAGCCGGATATAAGAAATAGAGAAAAATGCGGGCCAGTTGGGACAAACCTAAAAAAAGCAATACAAAAAGGAGTGTCATTCTCAAACGTGTAGAATCACCACGTTTAAAAGTGATATATCCCCATATCAAGAAAAAACAAATCGTATAAATCATCAGTTATAAAAATTCCCCATACCCCGAAAGGTATGGGGAAATACAAAACGCAAACGGCTAATTTATTTGGTTTCGGCCTTTTCTTCGGCTTTCGCTTCCGGTTTGGCGTCGGCGATTTTTTCTTCTACCGTGGTCAAGGGGTTAATTTGTACCTTGATGGTGGCAGTAACCGTCGGTTTCAAATAAATGCCGACTTCCGTTTCACCCAAGGCCTTAATCGGCATATTGAGTTCAATAGAGTCTTTGGCAATTTTGTGACCCAACGCTTGCAACGCTTTGTAGATGTCGGCTTTGTTGACAGAACCGAACACTACGCCATCGGCATTGACCGTTTTGGTAAAAGGCAATACTACGCCGGTTAATTTTTCAGCGATTTTGCGCGCTTCGGCGAGTTCCGCATCAATGCGTTTTTGGCGGCGTTCTGCGCCGAGTTGCCAATTTTTAATCGCGCCTTCGGTGGCGATTTCCGCCAAGTGGTGCGGGACTAAAAAGTTGCGGGCATAACCGGGTTTTACTTCAACAACAGAACCCACCATTCCCAAATTTTTGACGTTTTCTTTCAAAATAACTTTCATGTTCGTCCTCCAACTTATTTTTTGGGTAAGGAATACGGCAAGATAGCCAAGTTGCGGTCACGCTTAATCGCTTTGGTGATTTGGCGTTGGTGTTTGGCGCAAGTGCCGGTAATGCGGCGAGACAAAATTTTGCCGCTTTCCATGGTGAAGGACTTTACGAACTGGAAGTTCTTATAGTCGATGTTGTCAATTTTTTCTGCGCAGAGTTTGCAAACTTTACGTCTGCTTTCAAAGCGCTTTTTCCCAAACGCACGCGCGGGTCTTTCCGGGCGGGCGGCCGCAGACGTAGAAGCCTCGGCAGCGGGAGTGTTAGTAATTTCTTCGGACATTTGTTTCCTCATTTTTTAGTTTAGAAAGGAACGTCGTCTTCCATTACTTCCGTAGTGGGAACGTCGTCCTTTGCGGCCGCTTGTGCGCCGTCATCGTAGGCGCCTCCGGCGGCGGCTGCGGACTCTAATAATTGAATCCGCCGGGCCGTAACCTGCAAGTTGCGGCGGGTTTGACCCGTAGTTTTATCGGTATATTCGCTTAATGTAAGGCGGCCTTCTACACTGACAGGCGTACCTTTTTTCATGCGGTCTTTGCACCGATCGGCTGCCGAGCCCCAAACCACAACGGGAACAAACACAGTATCATCTTTCCACTCGTTTGTGGTAGCATCTAAATATCTGCGGTTCACCGCAATATCACAACGGCACACGGCTTGACCTTTCTGTGTAAATGCCACGTTAGGGTCACGTGTCAACCGTCCGACTAGAAGGACTATGTTTTGTTCCGGCAATTTGATTGCTGCTGGCATACGTTAACCTTTTTATTTGACTACGACAGGAGCCGGTTTGGCTTTTACTTCCACGGCGTTCATCGTCATGGAGCGTAGTACATTTTCGTTGAGTTTCAAAGCATTGTCAAATTCTTTAATAAAAGAAGGTTCGGCTTTGAATTTCAAGTAGAGATAGAAACCATCGCGAACGTGATTGATTTCATGGGTAAATTTACGACGACCCAATTTTTCTTCGCTGGTTACTTCTCCGCCTTTGTTCGTGATAAGGGCTTTGGCCTTGTTCACGAATTCACCCACTTCTCCGTCGGAGAGTTGGGGTCTTACGATAATTACACTTTCGTACGTTTTCATAGACTAATTTTCTTTGCGTTTTGTTAGGCAAAAAATTCCGCAGGTAAAACCTGCGGCTTTTTACCTTGTATATATTATAACAAAATTTTACTAAAAAGAGCGATGTTTCGGAGTTTAAAAACACCCCTTAACTAAATAAGGGGTGTTTGCTAAATTTTATAACTCGCGTTTAGCGTTCCGGAACGAACGTACCATCCGCGTCGTCTAAAATATAACCCATACCGGGGAAATATTCCCGTATCGGCGCATTGGGAATACCCTCAAACACTGTACCGACCATCCAAGGGGCTCGGGATTTCGGGGTCGTTACCGGGGTGTTTTGAGTTCCCCCAATCGGTCGCAAAGTCAAATCGGCATCGTTCGCAATTTCCACCCCTTCTTCCGGGAAGGTTTGACGTACCGGGCCGGATACATTTTGCGGGTACCGTTGACGCAAGGAAACCGCTTCCATAGCCGGGCTGGGTGATAATTCCGCCGGTACAAGCACGTTGCTTAAGCCTCTATTAAAGTGGATCTCATTTTCCGGCGTCCAATTTAAATCGCGCGGGAATGCAACGTCCATGCTCAATTGTCCGGTAGCGGTATTGACGGCAAATTGCGGCACACCGGCTAATTGTTCATGATACCGTATATTACGGGCAGAGAAAGGTTCTAATCGTTCCTTAATCTGTTGCACAATTTGCCAAGGAGACATGGTCTCTGTGCCATTCCAGTCCGGGTTGGAATAATTTTCCGCCTGAGGAGCCTCCAACCCCTTGTGATTATCTGCCAATAAATATACATCTACTGTTGTGGCACGGGGATCTACGGCTTGTTTGAAAAACGTATCGGATTGGCCTTCCCCGATTTGGGTTCTTCCGTCAACGTGAGCCACGCTGACACGCAATACGCGCGGGCCTTGTTTGCTCACAATAGCCACCCCAACGCATTGATTGAGCCCGAAAAGCCCTACCCAACGAGGAGATTGAGCCGGCGTAGCCGAGAAAAACTCTTTCATCCCCACCAAAGACACTTTTTGTGATGGCTCAAACGGTACAAATTTGGGTGCTAACATGGCCTTTACGCGGGCCTCACTGCCGGCTTTCACCGCAATCAATTTGTCAGCTTGCTCCAAATCGCGTACGACGGCATCTCCCGCAGAACTTCTTACGAAATCTAAGGGGGCTACGGTCAATTCTTCATTATTACGGATACCTACTCCCATATCCGGGAAAATTTCACGATACTGAGTAGTTTGCGCTTCCCAAATAGAACGGGTAAGCGTATTGCGAACAGCATTCGGCATTTCTTTTGTTACTTTACTTACAGTTTCAAGGCCTCGTGCTGCCTCTTCTACCAGATTAGTTTGCGCATAAGCGCTTATACTTACTGTGCCTAAAAGCACAACTGTTCCTAATGTTTTATGTAATGTTTTCATGCGTTTATTGTAATAAAAAAAATTTTTAGCATGCAAGCGAAAAAAAGGCCCAACGGCCGGCTGGGTCTAAAGACCTAAATGCCTGTTGTGGGTAATCCTGTTAATTTTCAGGTGGTAAAACGGCTTGATCGCAACGATCCTTAAACAAACAGTTGGGGCAATTAGCACAATTGGGCGAAAAATCTTGCGCCACAATTTTTTTACCTGTTTCAATAAAAGTATCTATGATTTTGCGTTCATCAAACGCTTCAAACGGAGCACTTTGCACTTGGTCAAACGCCACAAAATAAAAGGTGGCTTTTCCCCGTTGCATATTCCATGCGCGCCGCGCGCCAACCGCATAAATACCCATTTGCAACGAATCGGTTACCGCGGCGGTAACATCCGCATCTGCTCCTGTTTTATAATCTATCACTTCCCACGAACCGTCCGGGAGTTTATCAATGCGGTCAATTTTTCCGCGAAGCGTCCACTCGCCTTCCTGAAAAATGAATTCACGCTCGGTACTATCTACGACAGTTTTACGTTCATACTCGCGTTGGGCATACGTTTCCAACATGCGTTTCCCTTTCAAGTACCATTCCATCTGTTCGCCCGCACTGGCGTATCCGGCCCCCATCCAACAATCATCATAATAGGAAAGCAGTTCGCTTGGGTCGTTGCTTTGGGCATGGTAGGCCTCCAAGGTGCGGTGAATAGAAACCCCCAAGGAAGACGCCGGCACCAAGCCTTCCCGCTTACCTTCTATATACTTATATTTATAGGCAAGCGGACATTCGCGATAAGTTTTGATTTTGGAAAAATTCAGTTCATGCGAATCACTCTGCATGGGTACTCTCCGATTTGGCACGCACCGCGCGCAAAAAATGGACCAGCGTATCACCGTATTTTTCCACGCGGTAAATTTCCAACGCTGCCGGGACAGCAAATTCTTCGGTTTTGTGAGTTTGTAAGATGATAATACCGTTCGGAGCCAGCAACCTTGCTTGTGCCACGTTGGCGAGTGCCGGTTCGGACAAGGCCAACATCTTATTATTGATATCGCGATACGGCGGGCCCATAAAAATAATGTCATACCCTTCGTTATCGCTATACGCAAGCAGATAATCTAACGGTTTTAACACGTCTCCGCGCAAAACTTTCGCACGGTCAACAAATCCCAAATGTTCCAAATTGCGGTGAATATTTTTAATACAGGCAGGCTCCCGGTCCACCATCACGGTACGCAAAGCGCCGCGCGAAAGAGCCTCTAACGACACGTTCCCCGTTCCGGCAAATAAATCAAGCATCATGGCGCCGGGCAAACGCGGACGGATAATGTCAAAAACCGATTGTTTGATCCGATCCGAAATCGGTTTGACGGGTAAATTTTTAGATACCGAAAATATCCGGCGTCCACGGGCTGTACCAGCAATAATACGCATAGTTTTCTTTCCTTATAATTGGGCAATCCCTTCTTTAAGGGCAAAGCGCACCAGTTCGGTTTGTTTATGAATACCCAATTTTTTCATAATATTGTTACGGTGCACATGAATGGTATTAAGCGACAAATGAAATGTTTTGGCAATTTGTTTGCTGCTATACCCTTCGGCAATCAACTGTAATACTTCTTTTTCTTTGGGAGTAAGCCCCGTTGCATCACGTTTACGCGAATTTGTTTTTCCCAAAAATCCTTGGACAATATATTTAGAAACCTTATTACACAGATAAAACCGTCCGGCACAGATTTCTTCAATAGCATTTATAATTTCATCGGCAGCAGATACTTTAACAATATATCCTTTGGCTCCGGCTTTGAGTGATTTTTCTACCGATATTCGGTCATCATACATACTGAGCATCACAATTTTAATATCCGGATGGCACTTTACCATCTGCTCTACCGCATCAATACCGTTAATAACCGGCATAGAGATATCTACAATATAAATTTCGTCCGGATGCGTTTTGGCATATTCCACCAATTCTTTTCCGTTAGATAACTCCGCCGAAATTTGCATTTTCTGTCCCAGCCGTTCTAATACAGCCCGTACACCGGTACGGACAATAGCATGATCATCTGCCAGTACAATTTTTTTCATACTAATTTCCCCCATAAACAACACATGGGCAAACTACTGTAATTTGCGTGCCTTTCCCCGGCGCACTCTTTACAGTAATAGAGCCCCCCAATAATTCTACGCTGTCTTTCATGGCCAACAATCCGATATGTTCTATGGAAAGTTGTTGGTCAGGATCAAACCCCATACCATCATCACATACTAACAGGTTGATATCGTTTTTTACCCGTTTAAGTTGTACACGGATATGTTTTGCATGGGCATGTTTGACCGTATTTGTCAGCGCTTCCTGTACAATACGATACAGTAAAATTTTTACATCATCAGACAACCCGAAATGATCGCCTTCTTCATCATAATCAAAAGTATATGGGATATGGCTTAACGAACTTACGTTTTCTAACAAATCACGTATAGCCCCTTCAAGCCCGCCTTTATTTTCCAAAGAGGGCGGACGTAATGAAACGATTACATTTTTTAACCGTTCAATACTTTCTTTGAGTTGTTGGTCTAATTGTTCCAAATCGCGCAAGGCCTGTTTGCTGTTGCCGGTTTTAACGCTGGCACGTACCAAACTTAACAACGCCGTTAGCATGACCGCACTGGAACCCACCTCATCATGCAAGGCTTTTGAAATACCTTTCTTTTCGGTCTCACGGGTGGCTAAAAGCAATTGAGCGAATGTGCGCGGGGCAACCGGTTCTTGCAATTCCAGCGAGATGTTCCCGTAACTTACCGGTCGGCTGATATCCCGCGAGAAAGATAATATCCCCGCCGTTTGGCTGTCCGGCAACGGCAAAGACACACAGGAAGTTTGATACACTTTGCGTGTTTTTCCGCGGGTAAACAGCCACTCGTAATGGTAAACGCCGCGTTTAAGCGTTTCTTCCCAAGCCAAACGGTGGACCGGATCTTTTTGAAAAATAGTAGCCGGCTGGTGTACCGGGCCGCCAAGTTGCCGGCTACGCCCCGTATCCATATCCGTAATCAACACAAAATCATATCCGTAAAACGTTTCCCCCTGGATTGTTTTTGGGGTGGCTTGCTTCCCCACACGTTTAACAGATTTTGATTGTTTTTTTACTGTTTTGCGTACCATAAAAATAACTCTTATTAAGTAGGAAATGCTACAAAGTATTTCTATTTTACAAAGTTTGGACGTATTTTTCACACCGACACGTAAAGTTCAAACGCGACGCGGGGCTTTTTGATATAATTTGTATATATGGCCCGAAAAAGTTTTTTCTTTTCTAAACCGTTTATTTTTACTGCGCTAGCCGGACTGTTCGTTTTGATTTTAGTAAGCGCAGTATTTATGCGTTATATTTTCTCGGGCTTGCCACCGGTATATGAGATGGAAGAATATACCCCGTCTTTAACCACCAAAGTGTACGACCGTAACAACCAGTTAATTCACGAATTTTCCATTGAAAAACGCAGCATGGTACCGTTGGAAGATATTCCGGTAGATTTACAAAATGCCGTCGTCGCCATGGAAGACCGCGATTTCTTCAAACATGCCGGATTTTCCATTCGCGGTATTATCCGCGCGTTACTGCATGACTTAATTACCGGACGCGCTAAACAAGGGGCCTCTACGTTAACGCAACAACTTTCGCGCGGTGTGTTTTTAACGCAAGAGAAAAAACTAATCCGTAAAATCCGCGAGATTATTTTGGCTATTCAAATTGAGCATAAATTCAGCAAGCGCGAAATTTTACAACTTTACTTAAACGAAATTTATTTAGGCAGCGGAGCGTATGGCGTCAAAGCGGCCGCCAAAAAATACTTTGACAAAGATTTATCCGAACTTACCACCGGTGAGGCCGCTTTGCTTGTTGGGTTAATTCCGGCTCCGGGGCGTTACAATCCTTTTGCCAACCCCGAACTGGCCCGCCAACGCCGCAACTTAGTATTAGATGTCATGTACGAACAAAATTACATTTCGCAAGAGGAACTGGAAAAGGCCAAGACCGAACCTCTCCCGGTCAAACCGCCGCAACTGGAAAAGAAACCGGGGCAATACTTTATTGAATATATCCGCCGTATTTTAGAGCCCAAATACGGCATGGACGTATTATGGAAAGCCGGGCTGAACATTTATACTACATTAGATATTGACCAACAAGCCAAAGCGGAAGAAATCATGAACCGCAAGTTGCAAGAGTATGATGAACAAGTGGCTAAAGGGCTCGGTATAGAAATTGACCCCAACGACTCGGAAGCCGATGCACCAAACCCCAATCAAGACGAAGAAGAAACCCCGGCAGAAGAACGCACCGATTATCCCCGTCTACAAGGGGCCTTTATGGTGCGTGATGTTAAGTCCGGCGCGGTGCGGGTGCTAGTGGGCGGACGCGAATTTGACGAAAGCAAATTCAACCGCGCCACCCAAGCCAAACGCCAACCGGGTTCGTCTTTCAAACCCTATGTATGGATGGCCGCCTTGCAAAAAGGATACACGCCCGCGACACTTGTTAAAGATTTGCCCACCATGTTCTATTACGACGGACGCAACTGGCGCACTTTTAATGAAAATGCCGATTTATATTCCTTAGATTTAGCCAAACAATCTTTTATTGCCAGCAAAGATTTTAATGTGTGGGTTCCGCAAAACTACGGTGGCAAGAGTGAAGGGTGGGTAACGCTGCGCAAAGGGTTGGAAAAATCTAAAAACTTAGTAGCGGTCAATTTAATTGATGCCGTTTCCCCCAAAGCCGTTATTGCCGTAGCGCGCAAAGCCGGGTTAACGGCCAAACTGCCCAACGTTCCGGCCTTAGCTTTAGGGGTAAGCGTCGTGGAAATGGACGAACATTTAGCCGCTTTAACTACTTTTGCCAACGGCGGTATCCACACCGATAACTATTATATAGAGCGCGTGGAAGACGCTAACGGACGCATTTTAGAACAACATATCCCGGTAGAAACCGCTGCGTTCTCTCCGCAACATTCTTATTTACTTATCAATATGATGAAAGGCGTAACCCAACGCGGAAGCGGTGCGTATGTAGCACGGCTTGGGCGTAACATCGCCGGAAAAACCGGAACGACACAAAGTCACCGCGATATGTGGTTTGTCGGTATGACACCGCACACCGCAGCCGCCGCATGGATGGGATATGATGATGATACTTCCCACGAAAACGGTGCCCGCTTTACCGGAAGCACCACGGCACGCTGGTGGACGGAAATTATGGAACAGATTTTGAAAGATGAACCCAATGATGATTTTGCCGTTCCGGAAGGAATTTCATTCTCGTATATCAATCCCATTACCGGCAAATTGGCTACGCCGGCCGACCGCAATAAATTTTTAGAAGCCTTTATCACCGGAACGGAACCGGAAAGTTTTTAATTTAACTGAATTATCCGCGTATGAAGGATACCCAACCGCCGTTTTCTTCTTTTATTTACGGGCTACCCAATGGGGCGGCTAAGGCGTATTTTATCTGCCGGGAAATTTTACCCACCTCGCCAAAAACGGTTTTGGTAACCGAAAATGACAGCGATGATATTGAAGCCGCCGCACGCGAATTTTCCCCGGAAAACACGCAAATCCTTACTTTCCCGCCCACAGATAACGGGCGCATCGCCGCCTTGTATCAATTACTTATCGCCCCCAAAAATTTCCAATTTATCATAACTGATTATGCGGGGCTGACTGCGGCGTTACCGACACGCCATGAATTTGAAACCCGCTTGCTGACACTTCGGCGCGGACAAACGATCCGCCGCCAAGAATTGGTAGATACGTTAGAGCAGATCGGTTATACGCGTGAAGATTATACAGAAAGCCCCGGACAATATGCCGTGCGCGGCAGCGTAGTAGATATTTTTTCTGCACAAGAACCGTTACCCTTGCGGTTATACTTTTCCGGCAACCGATTAGAAATGATTAGTGCTTTTGATTTGGATACCAAAAACACTAAAAACCAAACAGATAGCGTCGTTATTTTACCGCTCGGCTTTGAACAAACTCCGGCTACGCTGGCCGATTACCTTTCCGGCGCGGTCTGGTTATTTGACGAACCGGACAGTTCCTTTGATTTTACCGCCCACCCCAATGCACGTTTTATTACTCAACTGCCCCGCGAGGGGGCCCATAATGCAGGCCTAAAATCGCCGGTAAGTTTCCAAGCCAATATGGAACTGGCGGACCGTGAAATTTTCCAACTGCAACAGCAAGGGTACCGGGTACAAATTTGTTGTCTTAACCGCGGCGAACTGGACCGTATCGGTACGTTGTTAGCCGACCAACCGCACGCCGGGAAAGTGCCACTGGTTATTTCTTCGTTAACGCAAGGGTTTTATAGTCCGAAAGACAAACTCGCCTTTATTACTTCTAACGATTTACTCAACCGACGTTATAATGCAACGCGCGTATTAAACCGTTTTGATGTAGAAGGAGCCAAACGGGTCCGTTTCAAAGAATTGCAAGCGGGAGATTATGTCGTTCACCAAGAGCATGGTATCGGGCGGTATTTAGGGTTAGAGATTATGGATAAAGACGAAAACCCTACCGATTGCCTGATTATAGAGTACCGCCGCGGCAGCCGCTTATATGTACCAATGTATGATTTCAAAAAAGTACAAAAATATATCGGTGTAGGCGGCAAGCGGCCTACGTTATCAGTTTTGGGCGGCATCAAATGGCAAGAAGTTAAAAAACATGTCAAAGAAGAGGCGCAAAAAACGGCCCAGGAAATTTTGAAATTAGAGGCCTTGCGCCAAGCCACGCCCGCCCCCGATTTACCCGGAGACGCGCGCATGGAACGGGAATTTGCAGACTCTTTCCCTTATATCTTAACTCCGGGGCAGGAACAAGCCATTTCCCAAACGCTGCACGATTTATCCCTTTCCAAACCGATGGACCGAATTTTAGTGGGTGATGTGGGCTTTGGCAAAACCGAAGTAGCCATGCGGGCTGCGCTCAAAACGGTTCTATCGGGCAAACAAGTAATGATGTTATCCCCCACCACTATTTTAACCGCCCAACATTATAAAACATTTACTAAACGCATGGCGGGGTTTCCGGTCAACGTGCGTATGCTGTGCCGTTTCCAAACGCCAAAAGAACAAAAAGAAGTAGTACAGGAAATCCGCAACGGGCTGTGTGATATTATTATCGGTACGCACCGCCTGTTAAGTAAAGACATTGCTTTCAAAAATTTAGGGCTGGTGATTATTGATGAAGAACACCGTTTCGGAGTCAAACAAAAAGAAAAAATACGCGCCAAATGCGCCGGTGTCCATTCGCTGATGTTAAGCGCCACGCCCATTCCGCGTACGCTCAACCAATCGCTTTCGTCTTTGCGCGACATTTCGCTCATAGACACTCCCCCGCGCGGGCGCACGCCGATACAAACCGTTGTTACTCCGTGGAACGATGAATTAGCCGCCTCGGCTATCTCGCGTGAAATCGCCCGCGGTGGACAAGTCTATTATGTATATAATAGCGTACAAAGCATGCAATCGCGCGAATTACTACTCAAAAAATTAGTGCCGCATGCGCGCATTTGTGTGGCGCACGGGCAAATGGATGAAAAAGAACTAGAACAAACATTGTGGGATTTTAACAACGGTAAATATGATGTGTTACTCGCTTCTACTATTATTGAATCGGGCTTGGATATTACTAACGCCAACACGCTGATTGTAGAAAATGCGCATAACTTCGGCCTAGCTCAACTATACCAACTGCGCGGACGTATCGGGCGGGGTAACACCAAAGCCTATTGCTATTTATTCCACCCCGATTGGTTATTCAAAAAAACGCCGCACGAAGAAAATAACTTTGCCGATCTGGCCGCCGTCCGTTGGCACGAACGCGACGAAAAAGATCCCACCGAAGCCGCTAAACAACGCTTATCTGCGCTGATGGAATTTAGCGAACTGGGCAGCGGTTTCAGGCTCGCTTTACGCGATATGGAAATACGCGGCGCAGGCGAATTATTAGGTGTTAAACAACATGGACCTATTAGCGAAGTAGGATTAAGTTTATATTGTGATTTGGTGGCGGCGGAAGTCAAAAAACTGCGCGGCGGAAAAGCCGAGCCCACTCTGCGCGCTACCGTCAATTTACCGCTGGCCGCTTATATTCCCCCCGATTACTTACCCGATGACGCAGAACGTCTAAAATATTACAAAGCGCTGATGGGTGCAGACGAAGCACAAACCCAACAACTCCTAACGCGATTAGCCGATTTGTGCGGCCCGGTACCGCCGGAAATACATAACCTGACAGCGTTATTTGCACTCAGTCAAACTGCGGGAAAATTAAATATTTATCACGTAGATTATACGGACGGCAAATTAGAATTACTTTTTGCAAGGCGCTTTCACATGCCGGAAAATTTCCCGGCAGAACTCTTCAACCGTTTCGGTGCAGCGCACGTCGCATTTACAAAATCACATAGCGGAGATGGGGTGTTACTGACCCCTCCGCCCGAAAAAACACCTTTAGATTTCGCGCGCGAAACAGTAACTTTTTTAAGCACGCTACTTAAACTGCAAAAATGATATAGTATTACTATGAAGTATTTACGACTGGGTTGTATCGTGTCCGTTTTATTTTTGACCGCTTGTACCCAACAAGAGGGAACTTCTGTTGTGTGGGAAAAAACCACGAGCAAACAAGATGTCCCCACGATTACCGAGGCAGATGTACAAAAACGATTGGCTCAATTATCCAAAGAAGATACCGCCTTTGCAAGCACCCCTATCGGGCATCAAAATTTACTACAAATTATTCTGCGTGAAAAACTGATTGAAGCAGACGCCCTTGCGCAAGGGTTGAATCGCTCGCCCGATTACCAAAAATTTTCCACCGATAAACGCATGCAACTAAACGAAATTTATCAGGCTTATACACATCAGTTATTAGAAGATTTATGGTACGAAAAACAACGCACGGACGGAGTCTTAAAAGTAACGGATCAAGAAATTGAGGAATATTATAAACAATATCCTTATGAAATGACCGTTCAACAAATCATTGTAGATAATGCCCAAACTGCCGACGAAGTATTACGCACGCTGAAAAGTTATCCTTCGCGCTGGAACGATATGTCGCGTAAATATAATATCGCGCCGGAAGCCCTCCGCAACAGCCAATTTACTTTTATGCCCGGTGAGTTTTTGCCGGAAATTGAAGTGATTGCCGCCAATTCCGTAGTCGGCAGCGTACAAGGTTTTATCAAAACCGCGTTTGGATTTCATATAATAAAGAAGACGAAAGAAAGACGGCTTTCAAAAGAAGATGCTGCGCCGCGTATCCGCGCAGTGTTAGAAAATAAGAAGTTGGACAAAGCCATCGAAACATTACAAAAAAAATACGAGGTAGTTATTTATGCACAAAACGAATAAATACATAGGGGCTATTCTGGCAGCCCTATTAGTCAGTTTCAATGTGAACGCCAAAGTATTGGAAGGTTCCGTTGCCACCGTTAACGGGCGGCCGATTTTGGCGTCTGAGTATAATGCGTATTTACAAGGGGTATTAGACCAATATCAAGCCACTATGCCCCAAGCCCTTGAGCAACCGCATGCCAAAGATATTTTAGGCAAAGAAGTATTGCAAGAACTCATTACCAAGGAATTATTATTCCAAGCCGCCGAAGAAGCCAAAATACAAGTAAAAGATTCCGAAATTGATGCCGGCATCAACGAAATCAAAGCCCGGTTTATCATTGACGAAAAAACCGGCAAAGAAGATAAAGCCGGCGCCGACAAACGCTTTAACGAAGCCCTTAAAAAACAAAACATGACGTTAAAACGCTACAAAGAAAAAATCAAAAAAGAAGTAGCGGTACGTAAACTGATGACGGAACAACTCACCAAAACCGTCAAACCGGTACAAGAAGCCGACGTCAAAGCCTTGTTTGATAACGTACAAGCCGTCTTGAAAAACGACACCAAAAAGATGAAAGCACTTGAAAAGAAAGATCCGGCTAAATTGGAAGAAGCCCAAGCCATCGCGGCCAAACTCAAACAACTCACCGCCGAGCAAGTGCGTATCGGACATATTTATTTAGCCGTTACGAAAGACATGAAACCGGCCGACGTCAAAAAGAAAGAAGAACTGGCCAAACAAATCAAAAAAGAATTGGATAACGGGTTAGATTTTTCTGCCGCCGTTCAAAAATACACCGAAGATAAAGCCGCTCTTGCCAGCGGAGGCGACATGATTTTAATTAAAGGCATTGCCCCGAAAGAGATTGACGAAAAAGCCTTCACGTTAGCCGTGGGCAAAGTCAGCGCGCCGATTAAAACCGACCTCGGTTTTCATATTATTAAAGTAAAAGAAAAACGCGCCGAACGCACCGTAGAATTTAACGATATTGCCCAACAACTCGGCCAATATATTGCCCAACAACGTGTGCAAGAAGCCATGGGCGAATATGTCAAAGGGTTAAGCGACAAAGCCGATATCAAAATTACCAAAACATTTGATATGGACAAAGAAGCCCCCAAAGCCGAAGGCAAAAAAGAAGAAGTAAAAAAATAGTTTTTAATTTACCGCCCCTTTATCCAAACAGATAGAGGGGCGGTTTTATTTTGTATGAAAAAACCACTCGTCTTAATTACCGCCGGAGATCCGCTGGGTATCGGCCCGGAAATTACCGTTCGCGCTTTGCAGAACCTGCAAGTACGGCGCAGTTGTACGCCGGTAGTTATCGGCGAGCCGACTTCGCTTTTGCGCGCCGGGTGGACGGATAAATTAGGCCGTTTAATTGCCGTAGAAAGTATCAAAAAATTACCCACTAAACACGCCCCCAGCCGCGTGGGCGGAGCGGTTTCTTTTCAGGCAGTCAAATTAGGAATTAAACTATCGTTGCAACACCATGTTCCATTAGTAACCGCACCTATTTCCAAACAAAGTTGGACGTTGGCAGATGTGCCTTTTACGGGCCACACCGAACTCTTGCGTCATGCCACCCAATCAGACGGGCTTATGATGTTTGTCAGCGAACATTTACGTTGTGCGCTAGTTACCGAACATTTTGCGCTGGCCCACTTGCCGCTTTCCAAAAAGCGCGTGGAAGAAACAGCCCTTCACTTTTGTCAAGCACTCAAAAATTTAGGAATTAAAACACCAAAAATAGGGCTTTGCGCCGTTAATCCGCATGCGGCCGACAACGGCAAATTCGGCACCGAAGAAAATGAAATCTTACGCCCCGCGATAAAAAATTTACGGCGAAAAGGCCTAAAAATAGAAGGGCCTATTGCGTCAGACGCGGCGTGGTTGGCTCACCTAAAAGGCCAATACGACGGCCTACTTTGCACCTATCATGATCAGGCCTTACTCGGTCTAAAATTAGCCGCCAAAAAACCGATTGTTCATTTAACAGCGGGGCTGCCGTTTTTGCGCACTTCCCCCGCGCACGGCACCGCATTTGATATTGCAGGCAAAAAAATAGCCGACCCACAAAGTATGGTATCGGCTATCCTGTTTGCAGTAAAAAAGAATTAGTGAATCTTATACACCGTACCGGTCCCGATTCGCGAATTGACCGCAGAGAAAGCTTCCCCGGTTACCACCGTTCCGCCTAAACTTTTGCACACTTTATTGGCGATATCACCGTTAGCCACGCAACGGATTTCCCCCGGGTGGGCCGAATTATCCAACCACATCAAATAAGCCAATTTAATGTTAGTATCCATACCGGCTACGGTTAACTGTCCGCTATCCATCCGGTCAAAATAAATTCCGTTCGGGCAAATAATCCAACTGGTGCCGTCGTGTCCGCTACAATCGGTGGCCACTTCCACCGCAAAGCCGACGTCGGTGGCACTGTCGCCGTCCGGCGGATAACCGCCGTTAGCCATATGATATATTTCCATACCCTCTTTCATGGCTTTTACGGTGGGAATCAGTTTAGTAAATTTACTTTTGGCAACCGCCACTTGATATTGCGGCAAAGCCACCGAGGCTAAAATACCGATAATAAGCACTACTACTAAAAGTTCGATTAACGTAAATCCGCTCACTGCGTCCGACATATTGGTTTTCATAAAAATGCTCCCTTTTACTACTTCACATCGTTTTATAAAATCTAGCAATAAAAAAAACCTCTGTCAAGTATTTTAGCGGTTGCATCGTTTATACAAAAAAGCAATAATATAGTTACACAAATCAAAAAACAAGGAAAACTTTTATGAAAAATAATCAAGCCTTTACCCTTATTGAATTGTTAGTGGTAGTTTTAATTATCGGTATATTGGCAGCGGTAGCACTCCCCCAATATCAAAAAGCGGTGGAAAAGGCCCGCATGAGCGAAGGCATTACTTTAGTAGAATCTATTGCCAAAGCCAATGATATATACAAAATCGCTTCCGGCGATTATACCAATAACATTGCCGATTTGGATATTGAATACCCGGGCGAATTAGCCAACTATTGCGGCATTGTTTCTAAAAAAACAAAAAACTTTGAAGTAACCGCCAGTAATTGCGTGGGAGACCAACACTTAAAAGCCCTTGCCCAACGGATTCCTGCCGGTGAGAAATATGCTTTAACTATTTATTTCAGCGGAGCCAGATCCTGTGTGCTTTATGCCAAAGCATCCACTTACGAACGGCAACTCTGCAACGCTTGGGCCGCCGGGCAGTAAACCCACTCCTAATTTGATATAATATCTACATGAGCCGGTTGCTACATTTAGACGAGGTAGATTCTACCAATACGTACTTAAAAACGCACCGGGCCGAATTGTCCCATGCTACCGTGGTATATGCCGACAAACAAACCGCCGGCCGCGGCCGTTATGACCGCACGTGGGTATCACAAGCGGGTGGACTTTATTTTTCCGTTCTTTTAAAACCGCCGTACAATCCTTTTTTACCCAACTTAACCCAACTGATGGCTGTAAGTATTTGTAAAGCGTTGGAACAATTTTCGCTAACGCCCACTATCAAGTGGCCCAATGATGTGCAAATAAACGGCCAAAAAATCAGCGGTATTTTAAGTGAAGCCGTTTTTGATAAAACTGTTTTTCAAGCCGTTATATTAGGAGTGGGTATTAACGTTAATCAAACCGATTTGGAACACGTCGGGCAACCGGCTACGTCGCTTAAATTAGCGGGCGTGCAAACAACCCGCGAAACGGTGTTGGAAAACGTCTTGCACTTTTTTTGGCAAGATTATCCGGCCTTATGCGAAAAAGGATTTGAAACGATTTTTGCCGCATATACCAAACGCTTTGCGGCATTAGGTAAAGAAATTACCGTCAAAGACGGCGATAAAACAATTTTTGGCAGGGTGGAAGGAATTTCCCCGCGCGGTACTTTATTACTGCAAACCGCCCAAGGCCCAAAAGAAATATATATAGGAGATGTATTATGAGTGCAGATAGTTTAATTTTGCAAGCACTTAACATTACCGTTATCGGTATGCTGATTGTGTTTTCGTTCTTAATCTTGCTGATTTGCATGATGAAGATTTTAGGCGCGTTTGTAGCGTGGATGGAAAAGAAATTTCCGGATGCTGTCCCCGCCGCTGCCGGAGCGGATAATGCGCTCTTGGCCGTTGCTATTGCCACTGCAAAAAGATTTTCAAAATAATTTATAAAAGGAAATAAAAACACTATGAAAAAAATTAACTTTATGCTCACTGCGTTTCGCGACGGATTTCAATCCGTTTACGGTGCGCGCGTACTCACCAAAGACTTTATGCCCGCGGTAGAAGCGGCCCGCCACGCCGGAATTTCCCACATGGAATTTGGCGGCGGTGCGCGCTTTCAGGCGTTGTTCTTTTACTGCAACGAAAACGCCTTTGATATGATGGACACTTTCCGCAAAACCGCCGGACCGGATGCCAACTTGCAAACCTTGGCCCGCGGTGTCAACGTAGTGGGGCTTGACAGCCAATCTTCCGATGTCATCAAAGCCCATGCCGAACTTTTCAAAAAACACGGCACCACCACCATTCGCAACTTTGATGCATTAAACGATGTGAACAATTTAATCTATTCCGGCCAATGTATCCACGACGCCGGGCTTAAACACGAAATCTGCGTAACCATGATGTCCTTGCCTGACGGTTGGGACACCACCGGCAAAATTCATACGGCTGTATTTTACGAAAAAGTACTTAAAGATATTTTGAAATCGGGCGTTCCGTTTGACTCCGTTTGTTTCAAAGACGCTTCCGGTACTTCTACGCCTAAAACCGTCGGCGAAACCATTGCCATGGCGCGCCGCGTTTTACCGCAAGGCACCAAAATTGTTTTCCACACGCACGAAACCGCGGGGAACTCTATTGCCTGCTGTTTAGAAGCCATTAAAGCGGGGGCGGACTCGTTAGATTTATCCATGAAGCCCGTTTCCGGCGGCACCTGCCAACCCGATATTTTAACGATGTGGCATGCCTTACGCGGTACGGAATATACGTTAGATATTGACCCGAAGAAAATTCAAGAAGCCGAAAACGTGTTCCAAGATTGCATGAGCAAATACTTCTTGCCGCCCGAGGCCACCAAAGTCAACCCGATTATTCCGTTCTCGCCGTTGCCCGGCGGTGCGTTAACCGCCAACACGCAAATGATGCGCGACAACGGCACCTTTGACAAATTCCCCGAAGTCGTTAAAGCAATGGGCGAATGTGTAAAACTCGGCGGATTCGGTACGTCCGTAACTCCTGTTTCGCAATTCTATTTCCAACAAGCATATGCTAACGTTATGTTTGGCCCGTGGAAAAAAATTACGGAAGGGTACGGCAAAATGGTACTCGGTTATTTTGGTAAAACTCCGGTCAAAGCCGATCCGGAAATTGTCAAAATCGCGAGCGAACAATTAAAACGCGAACCCACCGACAAAACGCCGCTTGAAATCAATGACGCCGACCCGAAGAAAGGCTTAAAAGTGGCAGAAGCCAAACTCAAAGAAGCCGGACTTCCTGTAACCGATGAAAATAAATTTATCGTCGCCACGTGTGCCGACAAAGGGCTTATGTACTTAAAAGGCGAAGCCAAAGTGAACGGTATTCGCTGGGCGGCGGATGCTAAACCGGCTACCAAACAAGAAGGCCCGGTCAGCGTAACCGTGGAAGGCAAAACGTACACCGTGTCTTTTGAAAATGACTCCACTGCTGTCGTCAACGGCAAACGCTACAATGTGGGCGTCGGTGCGGCGGCAAACACGCCGGCCGCAACCAAAGCCGCAACGGGCGGAGCCGGTGCTACCGTCAATGCACCTGTACCCGGTGCGGTACTACGCTTTAGCGTCAAAGAAGGCGATAATGTAGCCGAAGGGCAAGAAATTCTCGTCATGGAAGCGATGAAGATGGAAACCCCGGTTGCCGCTACGACCGCCGGAACGGTACACTTTGTTGTTAAACAAGGCGACCAAGTACAAACGGGCCACGCATTAGCTGAGATTAAATAGGAGTTGCTATGGACTTTGCACAAGCATTTAATCAAATTTGGCAAACAACGGGTATTTACTCCGTTTCGTGGCAACAATTAGTCATGATTGCCGTTTGCTGTTTCTTGTTGTGGCTCGGCATTAAAAAACAGTTTGAGCCGCTGCTTCTCGTGCCGATTGCCTTTGGCGGATTACTGGCCAATATCCCCATGCCGGTTGGCGAAGAAATCGCCGGGCCGAACGGCTTTTTAGGCATTGTATTTAACGCCGGGATCAATACGGGATTATTCCCGCTGTTTATCTTTATGGCAGTTGGCGCGATGACAGACTTTGGGCCGCTGATTGCTAACCCCAAAATGGCATTACTGGGCGGTGCGGCGCAGTTTGGTATTTTTGCTACGCTTATTGGTGCAGTAGGTTTATCGTACGTTTACATCGGCGATAACCAACTGTTTGCCTTTGGCTTAAAAGAAGCCGCTTCCATTGGTATTATCGGCGGGGCGGACGGCCCGACATCTATTTATTTGACGTCACGTTTGGCACCCGATTTACTCGGAGCCATTGCCGTAGCCGCTTATTCATATATGGCGCTCGTGCCGATTATCCAACCGCCTATTATGAAACTTTTGACCACCGATGCCGAACGCAAAATCCGCATGACGCAATTGCGCCCGGTATCTAAACGTGAAAAAATCTTGTTCCCGATTGTTATTTTGTTACTGTGCGCGTTGTTGTTGCCGTCTGCCGCACCGTTAATCGGGGCACTAACGTTTGGTAACTTGGTCAAAGAATCGGGCGTAGCCGAACGCTTGAGCAAAACTTTGCAAAACGAATTTTGCAATATCGTTACTATTTTGCTCGGGTTGTCCGTAGGATCCAAATTACAGGCCGATCACTTTTTAGTTACCGAAACACTTGGTATTTTGGTACTGGGTATTATTGCGTTCTCTATTGCCACCGCGTCAGGTGTGCTATTGGCTAAACTGATGAACGTATTTAGCAAAACAAAAATCAACCCGCTTATCGGTTCCGCAGGCGTATCTGCCGTACCGATGGCCGCACGCGTATCTAACAAAGTAGGGCTTGAATATGACAAGCAAAACTACTTGTTAATGCACGCGATGGGCCCCAACGTAGCGGGAGTCATCGGCAGCGCAGTAGCGGCCGGTGTATTACTGGCGTTGTTAAAATAAAAACAATCGTATCCTTATAAATATACAAGCAAGGCCGCAAACACATGATTTGCGGCCTTGTTTGCGTATTTCCGATATTCCAACCGAATTTATCCATTGAATTGACAAAGAAAAAAATTCTAAAGGGAACTTCTCTGGGGAATTTTCACAGCGTGTAGGCCTATACACTCAACTAATTTTCACACCGCGTTTAGCACAGTATTTTGCAAGTGTGCATTTGTCGCACGCAGGTTTTCGCGCCGGGCAAATATTGCGTCCGTGTAAAATAAGCGCAATCGCCACCCACCCCCAATACTTATACGGAATAAGTTTTGTCAGGTCTTTTTCCACTTTAACGGGATCTGTTTGTTTGGTAAGTCCCAGCCGAAACGCCAAGCGTTTGACGTGCGTATCCACCACAATACCCGCGGGTTTTTTGAAATAATCGCCGAGCATCACATTGGCCGTTTTGCGCGCCACGCCGCGAAGCGTCAGCAAATCATCCATCGTTTGCGGGACTTCGCCGCCGTACACATCACAAATGCGCTTGGACATTTCTATCAAAGAAAGGGCTTTGCTATGATAAAAACCCGCCGAGTGGATAATTTTTTCCACATCTTTAATATCGGCTTTGGCTAAATCATACACGGTAGGGTATTTTTTGAATAAATGCGGTGTAATGGTGTTCACGCGCGCGTCGGTACACTGGGCCGATAAAATAACGGCACATAATAACTCCCACGCGCTTTTGTGGTGCAAAGGGATCACATGTTTGGGATATAGTTTTTTTAATTCTTTTAGCAGCTGCTCAACGGGAAGTTGCTTGTTATTCACGGCCCACCCCTTTGCATACATAGCATGCCGCCAAAACAATCAAATTGACTAAAATAATCGCCGCGCCCGACGGGATATTAAGCACGAACGACCCATACACCCCTACCCACACGCTGGCCACCGCAAAAACGGCGGACAGCCATAATACTTGCTTAAACGTACGCGAGACAAGTAGCGCACTGACGGGCGGAATAATAATAAGGGCGGAAATCAAAAAGATACCTACTACCTTAAACGATAGCACTACGGCTACGGACGTAATCAGTACAAGGGCCGTATTGACCGTGTGCGTAGGAACACCGCGCGTATGGGCAAAAGATTCATCAAAGCACGTCGCCACAAGTAAACGGTAAAAAGCCAAAATTCCCCCCGCCACTATGGCAAGCAATACACCACACAAGAGGGCTTCACCTACGGTGACCGTTAAAATACTGCCGAATAAATAACCCAGCAAATCGGTATTAAACCCACCGGCCAGTGCCGTCAAAAGCAACCCGACAGATAACCCCGCCGCACTTACAATACCGATAGCCGCATCCCCGTAAATTTTGAATTTTTGTGTCAGTTTCATAATTCCCAAAGACGCCGCCATCACTACCGGGATAGACACATACACCGGGCTTGCACCCATCAGTAATGCTACCGCCACCCCCGTCAAACACACGTGGCTCATGCCGTCGCCGATTAAAGACAATCGCTTGAGCACCAAAAATACACCTAAAAGCGCACACGCGGCGGCCACCAAACTCCCTGCCACCAACCCGCGTTGCACAAAACCATAACTTAAAAACTCAATCATGGTGGCACTCCTTACAGTTAGCCCCGAGCGGACAATGCCCGTGCGTATTATGTAAATGGTCAATAGTATGTTGGGCAAAGGGGCCTAATTTTTTGGCAACGGCCGCCGAGTGGCAAAATTCTTCTTTCGTGCCGAAAAACACAAGCGATTTATCCACATACATAAATTTAGAAATATATTTTCCCACTTCGCCCGTATCGTGCGTAATCAGTAAAATGGTGGTATGATATTTGGTATTAAGTTCGCCCAGTAAATCAAAAAACATTTCGCGAGACTGGGCATCCAACGCGGTGGACGGCTCATCTAAAATTAAGAGTTGCGGCTTGCTGACGAGTGCCCGCGCTAAAAGAACGCGTTGTTGTTGCCCGATAGATAAATCGTTAAAAAGCCGACCTGCGTATTTGCGCGTGCGGGTTTGTTGCATAGCATCATATACTTCTTTTAATTCGTTGCGGCTGACACCGGCCCCGCGGCCGGGAAGCCCCATCAAAACAACTTCTTCGGCACAAATCGGAAAGCGGCTTTGTGCTACCGGGCTTTTTTGCGCCAAATACCCGATTTTATCCCACCCTGTAAATTTTTCCAAGGGTGTACCGAACAGGTTGATTTCTCCCTTGCCTTTTTGCAAACCAAGCAACACTTTCAGTAGCGTCGTTTTTCCGCCGCCGTTCGGGCCGATAAGGCCGATATAATCGCCCGCTTGCACCGTAAACGAAATGTTTTCCAATACGGGTAACCGAGCATAGGCAAACGTCACATTTTTCGCGTTGATTACTTCTGACATTTTAACCCCTCTTGTAAACTTGCTAAGTTCCGGTGCATCAATTCCTGATAAGTGGCCCCGCGCTTGAAATCATCCTTGGAAATATCTTCTATTGTATATAAGGGTAACAGTTGCGCTCCGGTTTCTACTGCCACCGTTTGGGCTAAACGCGGCGAAACGGCATCTTCCGTAAATAACGCTTTTACGTTAGCCGCACGGATATGTTTAACAAGTTCCGTAAGCCTTTTGGCCGAGTGTTCGCCGTCGTGCGACGACCCCGCCAGCGCGGTAAGTGCTAAATTATACCGCTTGGCAAGTGCCCCAAAAGCCAAATGACCGATATGAATAATTTCGCGGTTTTCACACGATAATAATACTTGCTTAAATTCGCCGTCCAACGCGGAAATTTCTTGGGAAAAACGGGTAAAATTTTCAGCATATAGCGAAGCGTTTTTCGGGTCAAGTTGTGATAAAGTTTCTTGCACCAGTTGTGCCATTTTGACCACATTATCAAAGTCCATCCAAACGTGCGGATCATCCGTAGGAATAACCGCATCAGCTAAAGCCACCACACGCGTATTTTCACCGGCGGCGCCCAACACGTCTTTAACCCAAGGCTCCAAGGTGGGCGAAACATAAAAAAATGCTTGCGCGTTATGCACCGCAATCAGACTTCCCGGGGACGGCTCAAAACTATGCGGTTCGGATCCGGGAGCAAGTAACATTTCCGGCGTGATACGTCCGCCGCTGATTTCGCGCACTAATATATACGGCACATAGCCCGACGTAACAACCGCGACTTGCGAAGCAGCCCTTTTCGGGGAGACCGGTTTTCGCAAACAAAACACCGCCCCTACGATTAAAATAATTACAAGCACAAATCCTAAAAATTTTTTCATCCTATATATTATACGATTTCCCACGAAATTGCGGTTATTTTACGACGCAAAATTTATTATAATAAAAAATATGAGTTATGTTTTGGCATTTTGTTTGGCCCTGTGTTGGGGAACGGCTTATTTGGCTACCAAAAACATGGTAGAAGTTCTTTCGCCGTGTTGGGGAACATTCTTTCAAGTAGTAGCTGGGCTGATATTCTTTTTATTTTTCTTTCGTTTCCGGAGGGAACATTTTCAATATCCGGTGCGTGAATTATGGAGACCGGCTCTCATTAGTTTTTTGCTGATTTTATTGCCGTTTGCGGCGCGTGCCTGGGCGTTGCAATATACCGCCCCCACCGTGGCCGGAATTTTCAACGGGACATCCCCTATATGGAGTTTTATTGCCGGCGCTATCTTGCTAAAAGGCGTAGACCGCTTTACATGGCGGCGGGCGGCAGGAGTGCTGATGGGGTTGGCGGGGATGATAGTCATTATGTATCCGCAACTACGCGCAAGCACACCCGAGAATATGATGGAGTTGTTGGGTTGCGGGGCACTGCTTATTATGGCGGTTTCGTATGGGCTGGCCAACGTACTTACCAAAAAAATCATGGTAGATAAGACTTCCATTTCGTGGCAAGCCAATACCCAATACCAATATATTTTCGCCGCGATTCTATTGTTACTGGTGGCATTAATTACCGAGCCGTTGCCGCACTTGACCGACTTTACCCCCAAAGTAATTATTTCTATTGTGTGTGCGGGGGTATTTTCTTCCGCGATTGCTTTCTTATTGATGGTAGCCTTAATCAAGCGCTGGGGCGCTACGCGTATGGCCTCGGTAACGTATATTGTTCCCATTGTGGCTATGGGAACCGATATTATCTTCCGCGGGCGAATCCCCCATACCACAGAACTGATAGGGCTGAGTTTATTATTTATCAGTTTGTGGCTCATACAAAAGAAAGTAGACGCAAAATAATTACCCCCGGTTTGTTTTCCCCTTTTTAAGGTTCAAAAATGGTATAATAATAAAGAGTAACAAAACTATCATTTTGAACTATATAAAGAGGAAAAAAATTATGGAAAACAACTTATCTTCGGGGTCACTCGTAAGAAATATACAAAAAGATATCCACGCGGAAGCTGACATCCCCGCTGGATACGGCAAAACAGAAAGTTACCTTTTGCCCAAAGACCCGGCCTGGTTATTCTTATTTTGGGAAATCACCCAAAACACATTAGATTGTGTAGCCAGCCAATACGGGCAAGAAACCTTGAATAATGCCCGCACCATTATCCGCTTGCACGACGTAACCGATGTGGAAGTATTTAACGGCGAAAATGACGTTTGCCATTATGATATGCCGGTTATTTTTGAAGCACGCAGTTGGTACATCAACGCCCCACAATCCGGCCGCAGTTATGTAGCCGATTTGGGTTATCTAACCGCTGACGGACGTTTTATTCTCGTTTCGCGCAGCAATATGACCGCGTTGCCGCCCGGCAGAGTATCCGATATTATTGACGATAAATGGATGATTGTGGAAGGTGACTTCCAAAAACTCTTAAAACTTTCCGGAGCCGATTATATCGGTTTAGGCGCCAGCGAACGCATGCAAGTAGTCAGCCAACGCTGGAAACTGACCGAACTGACACCTTCCGGCGCCCCGAGTTCGTGGTCGTCTTTCTCTTTGCATTTGGATAAAGTACAAGAAGACGAAGATATTTGGCTCAAAGCCGATTGCGAAATCATCATTTACGGATCGGCTTCCAGAAACGCCATTGTCAGTATTAACGGGAAAGACATTGAACTTAAAGAAGGCAAATTCTCCATCCGCCAGCATTTGCCGGCGGGAAGCGTGGTAGATTTGCCTATCCACGCGCGCAACGCTAAAGGCGATAAGACGCGCCATATCAACATCAAAGCGCTCCGCGAACAAGGGAAATAAGTATGGGACAAGAAAAAGGATATTTAGCACTCGTCTTACACGCGCACTTGCCGTTTATTAAACACCCGGAATATCCGGACTTTTTGGAAGAAGATTGGTTTTACGAAGCCATGGTGGAAACCTATATTCCGCTGCTTAACGTCTTTGAAAACCTGACCGAAGAAGGTACCGATTTCCGCCTGACCATGACGCTTACTCCGCCTCTTTGCAACATGATGGAAGATCCGCTCTTAGTAGAACGGTTTGCCCATTACTTAAACCAACGGGTGGAATTATCGCAAAAAGAACTCAACCGCACCCAAGGTACCGAATTTGAAGGCGTAGCGCGGATGTATTTTAACAAGTTCCGCCGTTACCAAGATTTATTTGAAAACCGCTATCATCGGCACGTCTTGCAAGGGTTCAAAAAATTCCAAGATATGGGCAAGTTGGAAATTATCACTTGCTGTGCGACACACGGTTATTTACCGCTGATGGTGCACAAAGAAAGTGTCAATGCCCAAATCAAAATTGCCGCGCATGACTACCGCAGCCGCTTTGGTAAAAATCCGCGCGGAATCTGGCTGGCCGAATGTGCCTATAATCCGGGCGATGATAAATTTTTACGTGATGAAGGAATCCGCTTCTTCTTTACGGAAGCCCATGGTATCTTGCACGGAACCCCGCGCCCCAAATATGGTATTTACGCCCCGGTGTATTGCCCGCAAACGGGCGTAGCCGCGTTTGCGCGCGATATGGAATCGGCCCAACAAGTGTGGAGTGCCGAATCGGGTTACCCCGGTGATCCGCGCTACCGCGAATTTTACCGCGACCTTGGCTACGATTTAGATTACGATTATATTAAACCGTATCTACACTCCGACGGTGTACGCCGCAATATCGGTATGAAATACCATAAAATTACCGGTAAAGTGGCCTTAAACCAAAAGCAAGCGTACGACCCGTATGCCGCACGTGAAGTGGCCGCCCAACACGCCGGAAACTTTATGTTCAACCGCCAAAAACAGATTGAATATTTAAGCACCATTATTGACCGCAAACCGCTCGTCGTTTCTATGTATGACGCGGAACTCTACGGACACTGGTGGTATGAAGGGATTGATTTCTTAGAGTATTTATTCAAAAAAATCTATTACGATCAAAACGAAATTAAACTCATTACTCCCAGCGAATATTTGGAAATGTACCCGCAAAACCAAGTGGTACAACCTTCCATGTCCTCGTGGGGCGACAAAGGATACCACGACGTATGGCTTAACAGCGGTAACGACTGGATTTACCGCCATTTGATTAAATCGTCCGAACGCATGATGGAATTGGCTAATAAATTCCCCAATGCAGACGGTTTATTGCGCCGTGCGTTAAATCAACTCGCGCGTGAACTTGTATTGATGCAATCGTCCGATTGGGCGTTCTTGATGACAACCGGTACCGCTAAAGAGTACTCTACCAAACGCACCAAAGATCACGTCAAACGGTTCAACGAATTGTATGAGCAAGTACAAGGCAACCGCATTAACGAAGGATATGTCTATGAATTGGAACAAAAAGATTCTATCTTCCAACAAATGGATTATAACGTCTATTCGTCTGCGTCCAAAGAAGCCGTCTTGCGCAAATACTAATTCAACGTTGTCATTTTCCCCCGCCTGTCTTACAGATAGGCGGGGTTTTTTATAAAAAAGTCCCAGATATACTTTAGGCCTTTTGGCCCTTGCACTTGTTTTAATTCTCGCATACAATATAAGTACCGAAGCACTATAAACCGACTATATAAACAGGGAGATTAACTCCATGAACATTTTTAATAAACAAATCGGATATATACTAATTGCCTTGCTATTAGGAGCCCTGCCGTCGGTCGCCCAGGCCCCCGAGGAAATAGCCAAGGGCGTCGGTGAAGCACTCAACACGGCTATCCGCGCTTCAGAGCGGGCGGTAGGACAAGGCACCCGAGCCGCAGAGCAAAGTGCGTATTTAATGACATCTCATGCAAACGAAACGATCACAATTCCTCTCTTACAAATAGACAAAAATGTTAAGTTTGAAGGCAGTTTATATCCCTATACATCCGATTATGTATGGCGAACTTACAAAGATGTCCAGACCGGAAAATTCGGTACCTCCCAAACACATGACATTTCCACGAATCCGGAAACACGCCGTATTGATTTGCTCCAACAAACACAGGAAACCCGCGCTTTAGAAATGCATGCAAAGGAACAAAAACTTTTCCACACGCTTACGCAGGACGGAATTGCATTATATACCGAGGCCATGCAAAGTTTGGATCCGCACTATGTTACTCCGCAATCCATAGAATGGGTACAATCACATGTGGATAAATTACCGGATTATTCTCTGCGGGAAGTATTAACCAATTCTCTTATACGCGGGGACCAAGAAACTTTCTTAAAAGACGTATCCGATTATTATGCTTTAGAAGGGGACGTTATTGATTGTGCCATCAGTTACTTAACCCGTAATCCGCACAAAATGACTATGTGGCTTAATAATATGATGTACAATCCGTTAGTTACGCCGACGTTTCGTAAACTATTCAGAAATTTCTTGTCGGCCAGTACGATTTCGGCCAACCAATCGCCTATTTTGCGCTCGTTATTAGAGAAAATCCGCGACAGTTACCAAATACGGATTTCCATAGCACAAGACCAACAAATCATTAAAGATCGTCATGACTTTTTACAAGATACTATTAAAAAGACAACCGAATTTATTGAGAGAAACGGCCGACGCCCCAGCCGAAATACATTAGATCCGGAAGAACAAATTTTAGTTTTAGATGTGGAATGGGGCTTAATCGTTATGCCGGGATATACTAATTTTGAACCGTTAATTTCCGATTTGAAGCAACTTCAAACATTGTGGGAAGCAAACGAACCGGTCTTATGGGAATATGAAAAAATGATGGAAGAACTGGAAAAGTTCTATGTGCAACATCATACGCTCCCCGGTCCGTATACCCAAGGCGGAAATGTTTCGGCCCAAGAAGCGGAGTTATATGACCAATGGATGGGATGGGCACTCAGAGACTCCAAAACCACGTATGACACCACGCTTATGCAACATAAATATAAGGTCGCTGATTAAATTTGGCAATGTATCACAAAAAAGGAACGGCTTAAAAAACCGTTCCTTTTTTGTTGGATAATTTACAGCAATTATTTATATTCCAATTTGATTAGTTTATATTTTTTCGGTCCGCGCGGCAAAATGGCTTCAAATTCTTCGCCTTGTGCATGTCCAAGCACTCCGTTGGCCAACGGCGATTTGACCGACAACAACCCTTTCTCCGGGTTTGATTCCATAGATCCCACCAATGTATAGGTAAATTCCAAATCGGCATCTATATCTTTAATAGTAACGGTTGCACCGATACGGGCTTTTGTTTTATCTACGGCTAAATCATCCGTAATTTGGCAATTACGAAGTCGCGTTTCCAATTCGTCAATGCGCCGCAACGTTTCGGCTTGTTTTTCTTTGGCGGCATGGTACTCGGCATTTTCTTTCAAATCGCCTTGTGCGGCTGCCTCACCGATTTCGTTGGACAGTTGTGCTTTCACTTCCTGCAACTCTTTGAGTTCATTGACTAACGCTTCATATTTTTTACGGCTTACATAAAATTGTTCCATACGTTTTACTCCTTACTACTTAATTAGTCTACAATTTATCCACAATTATTTCAATTATTATATAATCAAACTATGCGGAATTTATTGACATTTTTGTTGATTTTTTGTGCATTTGCCGCCGTGGCCGAAGAACAACCTCGGGAACGTATCGCGCGAGAAAACACCCCGGCAATCGTGGCAATCAATGTGCTCAAAGAAGATGGCTCTACGTTTACCGGCACGGGGTTTGTGCTCACTCCGGACGGACTAATTGCCACTAGCCGACACGTTACCGCAGATGCCACTTACGCCAATGTCACCTTTAGCAATGGGGCCGTTTCCGGCGAAGCCAAAACGCTCGCCCAAGCGTCCAATGTAGATTTGGCTTTGCTTAAAATTGAAGCACAAAATTTACCTACCGTTGTAGTAACCTCATCGGCGGTTGTCCGCCCCGGACAAGAAATTACCGTTATTGGCAACCCGCGGCGATTGCAAAATACGGTTTCTTCGGGGTTAATCAGTCAGGTGCGTAAAAAAGCCGACGGTACGATTTGGCACCAAATCAGCGCGCCGATTTCCCCCAGTTCCAGCGGCAGCCCGGTTTTTAACCAAGACGGAAAAGTTATTTCCGTCGCATTTGCCAGTTATCCCGGAGAAAATAACCAAAACTTAAACTTTGCCGTTCCGTCCGATTATTTATTACGCTTGGTGCAGGTAGCCGGTTTCCAACTGCCGCAGACCGATAACGACCAAGCCCAACTGCCAGCTACGGTCAATGAAAATCCTTTGGCCCGCCATTGTAAAAAAGCCTGGGAAATACTCAAACGATTATTTAATCAACCTAGGTCTAAAGGCCCAACCCAATCTAGGGCTTAATATTTCTTGCAAATCGCCGTCAAAACAACTACACTATTAAAAAGATAAACGGAGAAAGATTTTTCTCCGCATATCCTCTTTGGATAAGGAGTTTTTATGAAAAAATTAGTTAAATATTTAGGCATAACGGTTTGCGTAGCCTTGTTTATTTTTTTAATGTTACCTTTTTTAGAACCGCCAACCTTAAATAACGATAAAGCCAATACTGAAAAATCAGAACAACTTATCCCGCAAATTTTTACGTCTAATCCGCTTACCGATATCGTCAAACGTATTGCCCGTTTTTTTGGCAAGAAAGAGACAGGCGACCAATCAAAAAATTCGTTAATGGTTGATCGTGCCGGCGTTGCGTTAGATGCCCGCCACGCTGCCTTGCCGGAAGACGAACGCAATTTGTTGATTTCCGCAGCCGCCGGAGCCAACGTAATTCCGGCAGATATTAACGCGGAAGATCCTACTTCTTATCAAGTACAAGACGAAGAAGGTGGATGGGTGCTCGTCCGACAACGCATGCCGGAAGCCGCCCAGTTGGGAATGCACGAAATTTCCGTTAAAGATGACGCTTATGAACGTTACGTCAAACAAGAACGCGCCGACCGTTTCACACCTACTATCGTAAAGAAGAGACAACAAGCGGTCCCTGATTCCAAATTAGCCCAATTGTTTAAGCCGATTAAACAGTTCTTCGGTTTTGATAACGATGCAACAGCCGCTAACCATCCGCAGGGAAGTACTACGGATAACAAATTTGCAAATTACTCCTTGGCAACCGATACCGGACGTACTTCACGCCTCGGCAAAAACAATAATACGCCGACACGTAAAGCACCCAAAGCATTAGAGGCCGATTTACAACCCAAAGATTTTCAATCGGTCAAAAAAACCGGATCTTCTGCCGATATTGATGCGGCCGGAGCCGCCTTGCAACAGGAATTGGATATGTTAAGTGTCGTTAATTCGGCTGCCAATTTAGTGGCCAATTCCACGCCGTCCTCCGGCAATTCCCAACAAGACCAACAACAACGAGAACAAGTCCGGCAAGATAAATGGAACGAATATACCGACCTGTGGAAAGCGGCTAAAGAAAAAGATTTGATGAACCGGAGCGGCGGGCAAGCAGCCGTTGATTCTTTGCCGGCCAAAGAAACGGGGTGTGACGTACACAAAGGCTTGTTGGAACCCGTGTCAGAAGGTATCTGCAGTGGGGAAATGAAAACCGCCGCCGAATTGGCTGAGAAAAACCGGGAACACTTTTTGGAACAGTTAGCCTTGGATGCGGCGGTAAGCGCCGGCGAACATCCGGATCAGACGGCGCCCGATTATTCCAAACGGGACAAGGCCCTTTCCCAAGCCCCTTTGATCCCTATATTGGGAGTGGCAGATGCTTCTTCTTATGATCAAATTGAAATTGCTCAACAAGATATAGATGAGAGATCTCCGCAATGGGCTACGAAAATGCTCTATCTGTATATGCTTGAACAAAATAATTGTTCCAATAATTCCTGTTTCTGGGTAGCCAATTCCCCGCAACCCAACCCGGACCCATCCGTACGAAGAGCCGAAAGCGAACTTCCGGAGACGGTGGAAGCGGCCGGATTTGCTTTTCAAGGAGACCCCTTAAATCTCTATCCGCAAATAAAACAACAATGGATGAACGAGCAAATGGCTGCGTACGACGAGTACAACCGGGATAACCCGGAAGCAACCCCGGAAGATCGCCAGCAATTTGAAAAAGATTTACAACAAGCCGCACCGCCTTACGTGCTTTATTCAAACGAAAAAGCCCAACAATTGGCACAACGATCACGCATGGGCAACCATAATCAAGATGCAAAATTGCCACATAATGCTGTTGTCTATTTTGCCGATGCGGCTGATGCTAAGGCCTTTTCCGACCGATACGGTTATGATACCCGCGTCGCCTATGGTACCACCGGGCACGCCGTGTTCACCAAATTTGGTCCATCCAATAATCCAATCATGGGGCTGAACCCAACGCCAACGGAGCCCGCCGAAGATTCTTTAGAAACACGTTCACGCAAATTAACCGATCACGTGGTTAACAGTGTGATCCTTTTCCGTCATGTTTCTAATGAAATTCAACAAAAGGCACATCAGGAAGCCTTACAGAATGTGGTAACCCCCAAAATACAACAAATTCAAAAAGAGTTGCAGCAGCAAATGAAGGATATTGACAGCAGTATCGATGCCGGTACGCATTCACGCTAATATTTAGCAAGAGAAACCCCGCCAAAAGGCGGGGTTTTTTTATAAATAAATTTACGGGTTTATTTTCCCCCCAAAAACGGGTATAATTTGTAGAGTGGGCAGTAAGCCCACTATCTCACTAAAAACAGGAGTTTTTATGTTGAAAAAAATAATCCCTTTTGTTGTATTATGTTCGCTCATATTTGCGGCCGGATGTGCCGGACGCAAAAACTCGCCCTATAACCGCAATCCCGAAGATACATATGAACAATTTTTAAGCAAACACGTTTTCGGTGCGTGTGAAAATATAGATAAACCTTATGCGCTTTATTCGCTGGCCAAACTCAACAAAACCCCATCCAACGATGATCCGCGCTATAAAATTACGTTTGTCAATGGCCCCTGTAAAGGCCAAACCGTTTGGACAACCCGCGTCATTGTAAAAACCGAACCGGTCGGTGCTGAAGAAATTCCCACCGGCACGGTGTTACTTCGCAACTACCGCAACCCCGAACCGAATGATAAAGAAAAAACCGATCGTTGGAACGTCGGCATTGTCACTAGCAACAGCCGCGTTAAACAAGGCATTGTAGATTTGGCTTTCCCGCGCGACCGCAACGATTTCAACCCGGCACGCGAAAGTATTTATACCCATAACGTACGCTACATCGTCCAACCGGAAATAAAAGATGTGCGTGTGTTTATTCACTAAAGGAGCGTTATGAAAAAATTTTTAACTCTGTTTGTTAGTTATGTTTTGTTTCCCGCGGTCTTGTGCGCTGCCGTAGGCGACCCGGTTAGTTTGGAAACAAATATTTTAGATATTCCCACCGCCGACGTATTAGACCATTACCAAGCCTCCTTTTCAACACGTGCCTATGACCATGGGACTGTAATGGAAACCATTGATTTTGGCGTCTATCCGCGCATTAATTTAGGGTTTTCTCTGGCCGCGCATGAACTCATCGGCTCATCCGATTCGGTGCGTGTGCTCAACCCGGATTTTCAAGCCAAGTGGAAAATTTATGACGGCAGTTTATATTTGCCCGCCATTGCTATCGGTTATGACGGACGCCGTTACGGATATGGCTACGATAGCAACCGCCGTTATACCCGCACTAAAAAATATTTGGATGACCGCAAGGGCGGATATTTAACTTTTTCTCGTGAAATTATTGTACCCGGCTTGAATGCCTCTATCGGCGGCAACTTTTCCGATTTTGATTTTGACCGCTTATACGGTTTTTTCGGTTTATTTTACCGCATAACCGATTATATTAACATCTTGGCGGAATGGGATAACATCCGCAACGTGCGCGATTCGCGTGCCAATGTGGGAATGCGTTTTTATTTACACCCGTCGCTCGCGTTAGACGGAGCCGTGCGCCGTATCGGGCGCGGAGATGAAAGCGAACGCATTTTGCAAATCCGCTACGTGACAAATTTTTAGGAGCGTTATGTCCACTCAACAACCTACTGCCCGGCGCAATACAATTTTTATTAAAAAGAAGTTACAACTTCGCTATATGTTGCTGATTTTTTTAAGCGTGCTGTGTGGCTTAGCCATTATGACGTTTGAACTCACTGCCACATTAAGCGATTTATTTGATGCGCACCCGGTACTTATGCAACCGGTATATGATGAATTTATCCCGATAGTTGCTAACTTCTTCTACAAGATTATGATTTATCTGCTCTTTGTAGTAATTATCTCGGCCTTTTTATCACATAAAATGGCGGGGCCGGTATATCGTTTTGAACAAGTCTGCAAAGCAATTGCCAAGGGAGATTTTTCCCAACGGGTACACTTGCGCCGCGGCGATCAATTTACCGAATTACAAGATGATTTCAACGCTATGATGGATAAAGTAGAAGAAGAAATCAATAAAAATAAAAACAAATGAAAAAAATAATTTATCTATTCGCATTTTTTTTACTCACGCTTCCGGCAACCGCCCAACAAGAGTACGGGCTAAAATTTTCCAGTTTGATTAGTGATAATCTTTCGCTGGAAAATGCGATTCGGTTAGGGTTAGAAAACAATTCTGATTTTTTGACTGCCCGTCAAGAAATCATTGTGGCTGAACAAAAAGTCAACGAAGCCAAATTCCAATTTTTACCGCAACTGGCCTTGCAGGGAACAGCCACTTGGTACGACTTAGATTACCCGATGGTATTGCCCGATTCGGTAGCCAACCGCTTTTTGCCCGGCGCCAGTTTAGCCGATAAAAGCAACCAATTTTTCGGCGTAGGTGTAACGGCCACCCAATATCTCTATTCCGGCGGACGTATCCGCAATACATTAAAAATTGCCCGGGCCAATTTGAAACAACTTCAAAGCCGGTACGAAGCCATTAAAAACGCCACGGTATTAGACATTAAAAAATCATTTTATAACTTACTGTTTGCCCAAGAATATAACAAACTGATACAACAAGTAAGCGACCAAGTGACCGCGTGGAATATACGTTCGTCCGGCGATGTATGGGCGCAAATGCGCATACAAAGTGCGTTAGCGCGTTTGCAAGTTAGACATCACGAAGCCACCCGCCAACTTGCCCAAGCACGACTGGCTATGCTGGTCAGTTTGAACAAAGAAACCAACGCCGATTTATCCATTACCGGTGATTTTTCCCCGGTGCGTGTAGATAAAGATTTAGCGCAACTCAATTTGCGTGCTATGGAATATCGCCCGGAATTAAAATCTGCTCTGTATGCATTAGAGTTAGATAACATCGCTATTGATTTGGCATTGTCTAAACGCTATCCGGATATTATCTTAAACGGTACCTATGAACAACTCGGCGACGATTCGCTAGGCGATACAAACAAACAAATTTCATTAGCCGTACGTTTGCCGCTACCGTATAATTTCTCGTCACAAATCTCGCAGAAAAAGGCCCAACAGCAAAAAAGCACGTTGCGTCGCGCGATGATTGAAGATAAAATCCGTGTGGAAGTAGCGCGCAGTTTTGAAGAAGTACGCTTTTGGCAAAACGAAGTATTATCTCGTCAAGAACAATTTACTACGTTAAAAAATTTATTTGACAAAGCAGAGCGTTCCGCCGCCAAACAAGGGGCGGCCCCCATTGAAGCGGCGTTGTTTTATACACAAACCGCCTATGATTATCTAGACGCCCTACGCCACAACTTAACCGCCAAAGCCGAATTGGAATGGGCCGTCGGGCAGGATTTATAATGAACAAAATGCGGCGTTTTATAATTACACTAGCGCTGTTGTTAGGGTTAGGTATATTTTCCACCGCCGCAGAAATGCAAACCGACGACGATGTCTTGCGTGATTTTTTATGGCAAGATTTTATCAACCGTCCCGCTGAAATCCGTCCTAAAATCGGGTTGGCCTTATCGGCCGGCGGAGTACGCGGATTTGCACATGTAGGAACGTTAGAAGTATTGTCCAATGCCGGAGTTCCCATTGATGTAATCTCCGGTACATCTATGGGTGCGGTAGTCGGCTCGTTATATGCGGCCGGGTTACCTACGGACAAACTGTGGCAAATCAGTTCTCACTTATCCATGCAAAATATCACGCCGGATTTGAACGTCATAGGGTTATGGCGTTTTTTGTTTGCCAAAAAATTACCGTCGTCAGCCAATTTGGCGAATTTCTTTCACGAGCAAGTAGGAGATGTCCGTTTTGAAGATTTGAAAATTCCTTTTACTTGTGCCGCCATGGACGCAAAAACCGGTGAACGGGTAGTGTTTAACTCCGGCCCGCTAGCCATTGCGGTGCGGGCCAGTATGAATTTGCCCGGCGTATTTGAGCCTGTACAATACCGACACCGTCTACTTGTGGACGGAGCCGTGGTAGATTATTTACCGGTAGAATCCGTAAAAAAAATGGGCGCTGATTATATTATTGCCTCTGTTACCCCGCCTGATTTTTTCTCCAAAACGCCCCAAACCGTAGCCGCTTATTTGCTGCGCGTAGGGGATGTGCGCGGAGCCGCCATGATTGAAGAAGCCGCCCAAAAAGCCAATTTCGTTTTAACCAACCGTGTCTTAGATGTAGGCACTTTAGAATTAGATAAATTACACAAAGCCGGAGAAGTGGGAGTCGTGGAAGCACATCAACATTTAGAGGAGTTGCAAGAATCTATCTTGCTATTTGCTTTGTATGACATCTTATAAAAATTATTTGGTAATCATAACGGGGCTACTCTGTTTGGCAGGCTGCTCGTCCGGTTTTTTAGGGATTGCGCCGCTTGGCGACCGCAAAGAATATGTGCACGCACGGGAAGAATATGACGTGGGGAATTATCAGGCAGCCGCCCAAGAATTAAGCGATTATATCTATAAAGCCAAAAACGTTACCCGGCGCGAAGCGCGCGCTTACCGTTTATTGGGGCTTAGTTATGAAAAAATCGGCTTGCCGGAAAAAGCCTTGGAAGTTTATTCCGAAGCGCTGGAATTTCACCCCAAAAACGTACCGTTGTTATTAGAAGCCGGAAGATTATATCAAGCCAACGGACTTACCACCCAATCTATAGAAATGTATGAACGTACGCTTGCCCAAGATCCCAACAACGAAACGGCACTTATCGGACAAGCCGAAAATTATACCACGTTAGGTTTTTATTCCAAGGCACGCCAATTTTATGACCAATTTTTTACAGTCGCTCCGGAGATTTTGCCCATTTACCGGGCCCGCTATGCGCGCACTTTCTTACGTGAACGCAATTACGAACAAGCCTTTTTACTCATTACCCAAGCCCTGCAACAAGAAAATACGCAACCTGATTTTTGGCGTATCAGCGCGGAAGCCTTGCGCGGGTTAAACCGTCCGCAAGAAGCACTTGACCATTTGGAAATCGCGCTTATCTTAGAATCCGAACGAATTGATTTGCAAGCCCAAAAAGCCTTATGGCTTTACGAAGCCAATGAAATAAATTCATCCTTACAAACCGCACAAGAAATACTGAGCAAACACCCGGATAATGCACTCGCCCAACTGATACAAGCCTTAAATTGGCAGAAGCAAGGCAAAAAAAAGGCCGCGCAAAAGCAGTTAGAAAAAATTGCCCAAAATACACCTAACTCTTTTGTCGGCCAAGTAGCCAAAAAACTATCCGAAAGAAAATAAATTTATTTTCGCAAACTTTATTTAGGCCGCTCAATAAACGGCTTACGATGCGGCTTGGGATCTTTGGGAACGAGTTCCATTTCGCTAAGCAAAATGGAAGGCGTAATGGTTACCTCATAATCATGTACCAGTTCTTTCTTTCCGCCAACAGCAAGCACACTACGCAAATCCCGTGGCATAAAATTGAAATTGTCGGAATCGGTATTCAAATCAAGTATAGTTTCTTTGTGTCCGTCAGCCGTATAAATACGTTCTATGCCTAACGGGCCGAACCCATCATATATGATATACCCATATTCTAACCCTAATTCACGACAACGTGCCAATAATTTTTCTTCCATTTGCCGGTCAGTTAACTGTTCCTTGGGTTCTACAAATACGTTCGTTAACCGCTCGCGCAAACTCTGCACAGTTACATTCATGGCAAAATAGTCAAAAAATCCATGGCCGTTACTGCGGTGTTTAGGTGAAATCGGCCGTTGGGAAAGCGGTATCTCTTTGACATATCCGTTTTCCACTAATGTAATATTTTCACTAGCCACGCCTTCGTCATCTACCGGAGAAAACCGGGCCAGAGCAATCCCTTCAAAATCACGCGCAAGCGGACGATCGTAAATAGTGAGCAAATCGGTACTGACGCGCACGCCGCGTTTTTTATTTAATTTACCGGCGGAAGGGTCGTCATCATCATGCGTATCTGTGCGAAGCAGCGGCTTGGTTTGCTGCATATCATTCAAAATCGCATTCCACAACAGGGTGGCAGCCATTCGGGGTTTTAATAACACCGGCCCAATATACGTATCCCCCGATTTTGCACCGTGAGCCCGTTCAATGCGTGCTAAAAATTCTTGTGCATATACTTTCATCTGGGCGAGTGAGGCGTCCGATGTGTCCGGCAAATCGTACTTTAACATTTCATTTTCCTTTTTGCCATTGGGTTGACGCCAGGATGCACGCAAGGTTAACGATACTTGCGGACGCATATATTGTGCAAATGCTCCGCGACTGTTTAAGAAATATATATCATTTCGGCCACTATTTATACCGGCCGAAAAATTCTCTATAAAAGCAATTTCATTTCCCAAGGCAGACATTTCTTTAACGGCTTGTTCTAACCGGGGCAAATCGGGCCGCTGAAACGGCGGGATTTCTTCTACAAATCGGCCCGGTTTAGCCGGCACAATATCCGGTAATTTATCCTGAATGTTTTTCTTTTGTTTATACGCTTTTTTGGCTTGATACAAATTTACTACGCTCAAATATATATCATCCGTCAATTCCCATAACGCTTGACGTATAGATTCATACCCTACCGGGACAGACGCGCGCGTACTTAATATCACACCGGGCATATACGTTGAAGCATCCACAAAATTCAGTGCATCTTCTTTATCCGATCCCACCGACACCAACGCGCTTATTTGAACGGGAATTTTATTTTTGCTTGTGTCTGCCATAGGCACTAATGTACCCATTTGAGCCCTAACGTTAACCGAATGCGATTGTTTGGCCCAATACGCTACATAATACGGATCCGGATGCCCTTTCAAGCGCAATTGTTTGAGCGTGCGTTGCATTTCATCATTCATAGCGCGGAAGAACTCGTTATTGGGCCATGGTGCGGCGGTTAATATTCCGGGTACTAAAAACAAAACCATTACATATAAGATACGTTTCATTTCTTCTCTCCTTGCAAGGCATACGGGGGCGGTAACAACGGCGGCTTAAAATTGCTTTTCCCGGTTTTTTCTATTTCCAATGATCTTATCAATACACTGGGTGCAATTGCCGATACCGGCACCCAACCCGATTCGGCCCCGCACGTACCGTTAAATACCGCGTCATCATTGGCCGCCGCCAGTATTTGGCTAAAACTGACTAGCGGCGTACCTACAATTTCGGCCCCGCGTACAACTTCTTTTCGGCCGTCGGGATATAAGCGATAAACTAATTTAGGTTCCAATTTGAATACCTGCGGAAAAAAAGTATCCGTCATGGTAAAACCACCGGACAAATCATCAATAATATAGCCATACGGTTTATGTTGGGCACGAATTTCAGCCAGTAATTTTTTTTCTAATTCATCATACGAAACTGTTTGGCTGGCCATAAGCCGCGTTACCCCCATGCGGGCAACCGGCAAAGCCCCAAGTTCAGCCCGCCCGTGTCCATTGGAAGTCGGAAAGCCGTTAATAGGACTGCTGGACATCAAAAACCCGCGCAAAATACCGTTTTCCACTAACGTAACGGGACGGACTTTAACGCCTTCATCATCATATTCATAAAATCCGCGCAAGGGTTCGCCGTTAAATGAAGATAAAGTGGCATCATCCACAATAGATATAAACGGAGCCGTAACCAATTGGCCGACTTTACTTGTAAATGTTTTTCCGAACGAATCTAATTTTTGGCGGTGGCCTTCTACGCGATGGCCGAGCACTTCATGCACAAATACTGCCATCGCGCGGTTTTTCAAAATAGCGGGAACGGTTATCGGGTCGGCTTCCGGGGCTTTAGATAACTTTTCCAATTCTTCTAACGATTGCCGCACATCGGCCAGCAATTGCTCTTTCGTGGGGAGTTGATTCTCGTTAATTACATCATACGTACGAAAACGATATAATTCGGATCCGTCATCCAGTAAATTTATCAAATTATAAGATAACCGGGCAAAGAGTACGGGTGTTTTTAGTTGTGTACCTACGGAATCGGTAAAATAACGGTGTCCTTGTTCCAATGAAAAGGAAAAATTGCTGTCCTGCACAAATTTGTTTCCGCGGACCAACGTAGAGACTTCGTTAAGTAATTCACCGATTTTTTCCAAATCAAATGATTGCGGCTCTTGTTCGTGGCAATACATAGAAGCGGGTGGTAAGACAAAATCATCCGAATCGTCTTGGCGCACCGAAGCCGTTTTGCTGTTAATTTGTACGCGGGCAAATCCTTCTTGGGCTTTTTCCGCCATATTTTGCGTAGCCGACCATAAAGCCATCTTAAACGCAAGGGGATTGTCATCAAACGGCGTTACTCCCATTTTTACTTGTAACGAATTTTCGCCTTCCGCATTACCGCCTTTTAACGGACGGGTATTGTCCATTTTGGGGCTGCCGGCCCGGGCAAACACCGAAACAGCGGTCGTACGATCGCCTCTGGAATATAACGCGCCTTGTCGCGCCAATAACGTTTGTCTGGTGGTATCTTCATACGTATAAGAAAGATAATAGACGGGTGGCTTTAACTTTTTGAATGTTTTGATACTGCGTTTAATTTCGGCAGACATTAGTTTTAACGGAAGTTCATCCTGTACACGGCAGTTTTCCTGCGCTAATAAAACCAACGAAGAACTGAAGAAAAAGAAAAGAAATAATAATTTTTTCATAGTACGCTCCGTAAATGATTATAGCAAATCATTGGAAGATTACCGAAAAAATGATATGATATAAGTAGAAAGTTGCCGAGGTAGCTCAACTGGCAGAGCAACGGTTTTGTAAACCGTAGGTTGTGGGTTCGATTCCCATCCTCGGCTTTTTTGTTGCCCATTTTGTCTTAATACTTCGTCCTCGCTCGTTCGGATACCTCGGGCTCCGCCCTTTTACAGTATACGCTCACTCGCTGCGTTCTCGTCTTAAAACAAAATTGTTACAAAAACACGCTGCTACTAACAAAAACATAAGCGCGAGGCCCGGCCCGTAGGTGTTTTGTGTCAACAAAACAACCGTAGGGGACTCCCATCCTCGGCTTTTTTGTTGCCCATTTTGTCTTAATACTTCGTCTTCCTCTTCAAACAAAAAAATAACAAAATGATATAATACCTTTACTTCTTTGGGGGTATTATGGAACCTGTTTCTACATCTGTTTCTGTCGGGCTATGGATTGCATTTTGGGTCGTTGTATTAGCCGCCTTGTTTGTGGACTTAACCGTTCTCAATAAACATCATGGTAAGGTAAGCATTAAAGAAGCCGGGCTCATGGTCTGTGCGTGGATATCATTAGCGCTTGTTTTCGGTGGAGCAATTTGGTTATTGGAAGGCTCTAAACACGCTTTAGAATTTTACACCGGATACGTGTTGGAATATTCTCTTTCCGTAGATAATATGTTCGTATTTATCCTTATCTTCGGTTACTTTGCTATTCCGCACGAATTGCAACCTAAAGCCTTATTATGGGGTGTATTGGGAGCCGTCGTTTTGCGGTTTTTATTTATCTTTTTAGGCGTCAAACTGATTTCGCTTTTTTCGTGGACGATTTATGTGTTTGGGGCACTCTTAATTTTTACCGCATTAAAAATGTTACTGCAAAAAGAAGACGACAAATTTGATCCGCAAAATTCGGCCGCGCTTAAAATTTTGCAAAAATTTTTCCCCTTAAAAACCGATTATCACGGCGAAAATTTTTTCGTTGTGGAAAAAGCCAAACGTTACGCCACGCCGCTATTGGCTGCGGTGGTAGTGATAGAAATGTCCGATCTCATTTTTGCGGTAGATTCTATCCCGGCGGTTTTATCTATTACGCAAGATACATTCTTGGTTTATTCGTCTAACATTTTTGCCATTATCGGTTTGCGCTCGCTGTATTTCTTACTTTCCGGCATGGCGGGCAAATTTCCGTATCTTAAATACGGCATATCGGTTATTTTATTTTTCGTGGGCGTCAAAATGCTGTTGTCGCACGTCGTTCACGTGCCGATTGTACTATCGCTGGGGATCATTGTGAGCATTTTGGCGGTCTCTGTACTGGCCAGTAAAATGTTCCCCCCGGAAAGACAAAACTAGACAGCGCCCCGATTATTTACTACAATATAGTAACTTAATTTATTTCATATAAGGAAGGAAAATTATGGCGTATAAATGTGCAATTTGTGGCAAAGCCCCGGTTTCCGGCGGTTCTTACAGCCACTCTAACTTGAGAACCAAACGCTCGTTCAAACCGAACTTGCAAAAACAAAAAGTCGTCTTAGAAGGCAAAACGCAAACTGCGTACATCTGCGCGAACTGCATCAAAAGCGGCAAAGCGCAAAGACCGACTAAATAGTTGTTTTGTTAGAAAACGTGCCCGCGCTAACTTTAGTGCGGGCTTTTTGTAAGGAGGATAGGCTTACGTTTGGAAAAAGAACCTCAGTTTTAATGTTGAGCCTTTTGGCTTTTTTTTCATACGCGCGCGCGGACGAACCAACGCCCGTCGAATTAGACCCTAACGGTCCGTGGATGATTTGCCATATCGGCGTACAAGGCAATAAAAATATCCGTCCCAAAACCGTTACCAAACACGCATCGGCTAAAAAAGGCCAGTTGTACGAAATTTCCCAAGTATCCGACGACATCCAATCCATTTCCGCGTTAGGCAATTTTGTTAGCGTAGATATTGACATCACCCCGGAAAACGGCACCCGCAAAACCAAAGAAGGCGAAGCGGAACTTTGCCACCGCTTAACGTATATCGTAGCGGAAAAACCGATTTTTGATCATTTATCTTACGAAGGGCGCAAGCATTTAGGCAAAGGGGCCATCACCCAAGCCATGACGCTCAAAATTAAAGACCCGTTTAATGAAACAAAACTTCAAGCCGATCTGGAACGCATCAAAGCCAAATACGCCGAAAAAGGCTACATCAGCGCGGAAATCTCTTATGAACTGACACAAGACGAAAAACAAAATGTCGTCTATGTCAAACTGATTATCAACGAGGGCGAACGGGTACGCGTGGGAGATGTTACGTTAGAAACGGCCCATGAACTGCCCGCCCAGAAAATTATTAAAAAAGCATCCAACCGCCCCGGCAAAGTATTTAAGCCGCAAAACTTACAACGCGATTGGGTCAAAATGATGCTTTACGGGCGCAACAAAGGATACAGCGAATTTAATTTGTCCCAACCGCAAGTTACCTTTAACGACGAGAAAACAAAAGCCAACTTGGTTTACCGCCTTACCGAAGGCGAAAAAGTAGATTTCGGGACGGTAGCGTTTGAAGGCAACAATGTTTTTACGCAAGAAGAATTACAAAAGCAAGTCTTCTTCCGCGACGGGCATCTCTACAATCAAAAAGATTTTGACGATACACTCGCCGCCATTCAAGAACAATATGCCAACAAAGGGTATTTGCAAGCCCGCGTAGAACCCATTAAAAACATTCAAGACGGCAAACTCAATTTGACGTTTGATATTTCCGAGGGCAATATCTTTTACATTGATAACGTGGACGTTACCGGATACCAAGACACCAAAAAATACGTCTTTACGCGCGAATTGGCTATCCACCCCGGCGACTTATATGACAACGCTAAAATACGCCGCAGTCAAACTAAAATCATGAACTTAGGTTTCATTAACGACGTTCAAATTGATTTGCAACCCACCGCCGATCCGCAAAAAGTAGATTTGGATTTTAACGTCGTGGAAGGTCGCCCCGGCATGTTCACCGCCGGGCTTGCCATGAGTTCTATGGACGGTTTGTACGGGGAATTGTCCGTCAATCACATGAACTTATTCGGGCGGGCGCAACGTTTGTCGTTACGCACGTTATTTGGTAAAGAAATTTTGGATTACACCGTCAGTTGGATGACACCGTGGATATACGATAAACCGACGTCTTTGGGTGTAGATTTATTTAATACCCGCCGTTACCGTTCGTTCTCCACCGACAATCAGGCCTATACCGAAAAACGCATCGGCGGACGTGTTAAAGTCGGGCCGCGTTTTAAGGATGATATTTATTTACTCTCTCTGGGTTACTCGTTTGAGAACATCAATATTTATGACGTAGATGACCGTTTCAAATGTCAACCCGGGCAAGACCCCGCCACCTGTATCGCTGACGGGAAAACCGATTTATCTACCTTTAGTGTAGATTTTGCCATTGATACGCGCGATAATATCTGGGATCCGACAACCGGGTGGCGCAACTCGTTAGGGTTGGCTATTGCCGGTGGGCCTATCGGCGGCGATTTAGATTTGTGGTATGCAAACGCCCGGTCTATTTTCAACTATACAGTGATCAATCCCGGCGGAAATTATCCGATCGTGTTTGTACTCTCTAACAAATTCGGTTCGGTCAAACGCTATGGCCGCACGCAAGAAGTTCCCCCCTATGAAAAATTTTTCTTAGGTGGTGCAGATACCATCCGCGGCTATGAACGTGCCGGAGAAATCGGGCCGGAGTACGGCGGCGAATTGTATTATGTAATGAACGCGGAATTGCGCTTCCCGATTGCGCGCGAAGGCCGACGCAATATGGCACAGTTTGCGTTCTTCTTTGATTTAGGAAACTCGTGGAATCATTTTGACGATTTGAAGTTCTCACTCGGGCCGGAAGAAGAACAGTTCAAAGCCGGCGTCGGGGTGGGGTTGCGTTTTACAACGCCCTCTTTGCCTATTCGTATTGACTGGGGATACGGCTTAAATCACCGCCCGGGCGAAGATCGTTCCCACTTCTACTTCAATATCTCAAATATGATGTAAGACGCGTATGAAAAAAAGTTGGGCAGTTTTTCTAGCCGTATTATTGACCGGTGTTGCGGGGGCGCAAACGTCCGACACGCCGGATACGCTGTCGGCCCAAGAAGCCGCTGCGGTAGCGGCTTTACTCGCCAAAGATGCCGCAAACCGTGAACAAGCCGCTAAAGAGCAAACCCAACAAACCGCCCCCGAAAAAGAAGAATCGCAAGAATCCGCGCCGGAAGAAACATCCAAAAATGCGGTCTGTTTGCCCGTAGCCTTTGTGGATATTGATGAAGCCTTTAACGAACATCCGCGCACGATTGCCGTCAAAGAACAAATCCGCGAAAAAATCTTAGCCAAAGAGCGTGAAGTGGCTCAAGCCAAAGAGGATATTGAACAACGCCGCCAAGAAAATGCGCGGCTGACCGCGTTGGGGCGCGAACTCAAACCGTTTTACGAACATATTGTAATAGAACCACACCCGTTTTTACCTAAAATAGAAGAATCCGCCGATTCGCTGGCGCTAAACAATTTATTAAACCGCCTGACATTTGCACAAACAACGGTGCTGACCGCCAGCCCCTTAGATACACCCGCACAATTAGAAGATATCACCGCGCGCATTGCGGAAAATAAACGCGTGATTGAAAAGCAAAGTTTTTTTATAGATAATTATAAATATACTACACGCGAAGAAATTTTAAAATTAGAACAACAAGAAGTGCAGGAAATTCTGCAAGACATTTACCGGGAAATAAAATCGTTTGCCCAAAAGCGTAATATCGGGGCTATCGTACGCAAAGATGAACTTTTATACGGTAATAAACCCGTCAATGTAACGCAAGACTTTATTAACCGGCTTAAAAAATCACGCAAATACCGCAAACGCGGCAAATAACAAGGAGAATTATGCAACTGACTATCACCGAAATTGCCAAAATTACTCAAACCCAGCCAAATAAAACTTCCGATACGGTAATTACCCGTTTATGCTCGTTGGAAGATGCACAAGAAGGCGGCATCTGTTATTTGACTTCGTTAGACAAATCCGATTTACTCAAAGACTTAAAAGCATCCGCCCTGATTGTGCCGCAACAGGCCCAAGATAAAGATCTTCCGTTTGCGGGAACGCTCTTATATGCACAAAACCCGGAGTGGTCATTTATTTTACTCATGAAATATATAGATGCTTTGCGCACCAAACATACTCCCGGCATCCACCCCACCGCCGTCATTAGCGATAAGGCCAAACTGGGGCAAAACGTATCCGTGGGAGCCTACACCGTTATTGAAGACGGCGTAACCGTGGGAGATAACACCGTTATTTTCCCCCAATGCTACATCGGCAAAGATGTCACTATCGGCAAAAACTGCTACATCTATCCGCAAGTAGTTATCCGCGAAGATTGTGTCTTAAAAGATTATGTAATTTTACAACCCGGCGCGCGTATCGGTGCGGACGGTTTCGGTTTTACCTTCCATGACGGGCGCCACCAAAAAATTCCACAAGTGGGCAATGTGGTACTCGGCAACGATGTGGAAATTCAAGCCAATGCTTGTATTGACCGCGCCAAAATCGCCAGCACTGTCATCGGCGATAACACGAAAATTGATAACTTGGTTCAAGTTGGGCACAATGTACACGTAGGGCAAAGCAGTATTTTCTGCTCGCAAGTGGGCATTGCCGGCACAACCGAAATCGGCAACGGTGTTATTTTAGCCGGGCAAGTAGGCTTGGCCGGACACATGAAAGTGGGCGACCGCGCCCAAATCGGTGCGCAATCGGGCGTGATGGGAGACGTCCCCGCCGGGCAAACGTATTTCGGCTTTCCGGCTATTCCGCAAAAAGAAGCCTTCCGCCAAATGGCCGTTGTGGCCAAATTGCCGGAAATCTATAAAGAATTTAAGCAACTTAAAAAGCAACTCCAAGAAACGCAACAACTGTCTTTCTGGGGCAAACTTAAAAAACTGATAGGACGTTAATTATGCGAAAAACATTAGCACAAACAACCGTTATCAAAGGCATCGGCTTACATACGGGCGCGCCGGCGGTTATGACGTTCAAACCCGCCGAAAACGGTATCACTTTCTTACGCACCGATATCGCCGGAGCAAAACCGATTATAGCCGATGTTTTCCACGTCGGTTCCACGCTGCGCGGTACTAATTTGAAAAACGACACGGCCGAAGTCTGCACGGTGGAACATGTACTGTCTGCCTTGCATGCACTCGGTATTACCGATGTATGCGTGGAAATGGACGGCCCGGAACCACCGGTTACCGATGGCGCCAGTGACGTCTATGCGGACGCTTTCTTGCAAGCGGGTTTGCGTGAATTATCTGCCGAACAACCGCTTTTAGATATCAAACGCACTATCACATACACCAGCGGCAACATTTCGTACAGTGCTACTCCGGCTGATAAACTTACTTTTACATTCGTGTATGAACATAAACATCCGCTTGTTTCGCATTTAGAATACACCTTGGAATTTACACCGGAAAATTACATGAATGAAATTGCCCGTGCGCGCACCTTCGGGTTTGAAGAAGAATTGGAATTCTTAAAGGCCCATGGGTTAGCCAAAGGCGGTAATTTAGAAAATGCCGTCATTATCGGCAAAGACCGTTTCCTAAACGAACGGCGCTATCCCGATGAAATGGTACGTCATAAACTGTTAGATTTAATCGGCGATATCAGTTTAACCAAGCACAAACTCCCCCCGCTTACGATTGTTTGCCGCGGCGGCGGGCACAAACACAACGTAATTTTTGCTAAAATTTTACTGGCGAATAAAGAGGAAAAAGGATGGTAAAAACAACTTCGTTAAAACATTTTTTGACGCTTCCTGTTCAAACTGTTTATAGTTTAGAGGATATCAAGGCCAACATTCCGCATCGCGAGCCGTTTTTACTGGTGGACGAAATACGGGTATTGGAAAAGCGCAAAAAATACATCGGCGTACATCAAGTACGTGCCGATGAGTTCTATTTCAAAGGGCACTTTCCGGGCCATCCGGTTATGCCGGGAGTGTTGGTAGTGGAAAGTATGTCGCAAACGCTCGGCGGGGCTTTAATGCCCGAAGTAATACAAGAAGGTCGTTCCTTACCGCTCTTTTTGAGTATAGAACAAGCCAAATTTCGCGGGATGGTTTGTCCCGGCGATACATTAGAAATGCCCATTGAAATTTTACGCTTGGGCCGTATTTCCAAAATTTACGGTGAAGCGTACGTCAACGGTAAATTGTGCACGCAAGCCACACTTAATTTTATTGTAGGAGATTCCCCCCATGACTAAAAATATTCACCCCACCGCAGTTATTGATCCTTCCGCCCAAATTGACCCCTCTACGGTCATCGGGCCTTACACCGTTATCGGGCCGGACGTTGTTATCGGTAAAAACAATCACATCGGACCGCATTGTGTAATAGAAAATACCACCATGGGCGACAATAATGAACTGATTGCCAGTTCGTTTATCGGTGTCAAACCGCAAGATTTATCCTATAAAGACGAACATACCCGCGTGGTATTGGGCAATGGTAACAAAATCCGCGAGTGTGTAACTATTCACCGCTCCACCGATGTCAATGTACCGACCACAGTCGGCAATAACTGCCTGTTAATGGCCAACTCACATATTGCGCACGATTGTCATTTAGGTAACAACATCATTATTGCCAATAGTACCGCCGTTGCGGGACATATTACCATTGAAGACCGCGCGGTCATTTCGGGCTTAATCGGTATCCACCAATTTTCTCGTATCGGCACAATGGCTATGTTATCGGGCGGCACCATGGTGCACCAAGATGTTCCGCCTTATTGTATTGCCCAAGGGGCACGCGCGCGCTTAATCGGGATTAACTTAGTAGGCTTGCGCCGAAACGGATTATCCAAAGAAGCCATTTTAGAAATTCGCCGCGCTTATAAAGCCTTATTCAGAAGCGGTAAATTACTCGGTGAAGCCTTGGCCGAGTTGGAAGCCACCCACCCGTGCCCGGAAGTGCAACATATGATTGATTTTTGCAAAAATTCCAAACGCGGTGTAATTGCCGCTAAACGCAGCATGAGAGAACATGACGACGAATAAAATAGGACTCATCGCCGGCGAAGGGAAAATGCCCGTTTATATCGCCCGCAAAGCCGCCGCCAAAGGATATGAAGTGGTGGTAGCGGGCATTAAAGGCAATGCCTTTGCCGAAGACTACTCCTGCGCAAGCGTTTTTCAAACCATGCGCATGGGGCAGTTGGGGGCGTGCATCCAATTTTTCAAGAAGAATGGCGTTTCGCGCGTGATTATGGCAGGACGCGTGCAACATACCTCTATATTTTCTAATATCGTACCGGACCTACGCGGCGCGAAATTTTTAGCCACCTTAAAAACTATGCAGACTAAAAATATTCTCTCGCGGCTGATTGATGAGTTCAAAAAAGACGGTATTGAATTTGCCAGTTCCGCTTCGTTTTTGGAAGATTTCTTACCGGAAAAAGGCGTTTTATCCAAACGACAACCTACCGAAGAAGAACAAAAAGCCATTGATTTCGGATTTCAAACCGCTAAACAAATTGCGGGGATGGACATTGGTCTTACGTGCGTAGTCAGCCAAAGTGCGGTCATTGCCGTAGAAGGGATGGAAGGGACTGACCGCTGCATCCGCCGCGCCGGGGAACTGGTCAAAGAAGGAGCGGAGAAAAAAGCCGCCGTAGCGGTAGTGAAAGTGGCCCGCCCGAATCAAGACAACCGCTACGATTTACCCGTTATCGGCAAGGGCACCATTGAAAGCGTCGTGCAAGCGGGCTTTAGCGTGCTTGCCTTTGAAGCCGGGAAAACTTTAGTGATGGACTTGGAAGAAGTAGTAGCATTAGCCGACAAACATAAAATCTGTTTGTGCGCGGTGTAATAAGTTAACACAAATTGTAAAAATCCCCCGCTACTTGCTGTATAAGCAAAGGCAGGGATATTTTAGTATATTTGATACCGTATATAACTTCCATCGTCTCCATTTGGTAAAACCGACCCATAACTTTTACAAACCTTTTCGTACATGGTGTTTTTAGGCACATAACAATAAGTCATTCCTGCCCATTCCGGTTTATCACTGCGGTGGTCAAAACTGGTTACAATATCCATCAATAATGTACTCCCTTGATACATATTTGCATGAACAGTTCCAGCACTCACACCCGTAGCAATTAATTCCAATGTCCACCCGGAAGGCAAACCGCCTTCTACCGCTATTTCTTCCATATCCGCCGTATAGGTACCATTGGCTAAATAATACACTTCCTCGGCATTTTTCACTGTTTTCATATAGGAAAGCACTTGCGCCACCCTACTTTTGAGCACTGCCTTATTGTATTGTGGCAACGCCACCGCCGCCAAAATGCCGATAATAAGTACAACGACCAATAATTCAATAAGCGTAAAAGCCCGATTGTTTTCCATAGTTATCTCCTTTTTTGTTTCCTTGCTTTATTTTATAAAATCTAGCAAAAAAAACAAATCAAGTTTTTCCTTGCAAGCAGACAAAAAAACTAAAAATTTTTATCCATAACCTAAATTTAACTTTTCTTTTTGCCCTATTTTATGATAGTATTTAATGGAAGGAGTCTCGCCCCAACAAGCGAGAGGCCATTACTTTATATATTACAGAGGAATTTTAATTATGACACAACGAACTCCCATCATTGCCGGAAACTGGAAGATGCACAATACTATTACCGAAGCCGCCGCGCTTGTTACCGCGCTTACCAAAGCCGGAAATAAAAACCATGCGGAAATTATCGTCGCTCCGTCTTATACATCGTTACACATTGTTACCCGTCTTACCAAAGACAGCGAAATTCAAGTAGCCGCGCAAGATGTACACTGGGAAGATAAAGGTGCTTTTACGTCTGCCGTTTCCCCTATCCAAGCCAAAGATGCAGGTGCCACTCTTACCTTAATCGGTCACAGCGAACGCCGCAGTGTGTTCGGCGATACCGATGAAATTTTAAATAAAAAAGTAGCCGCCGCCATGCGCCACGGATTAAAAGTAATTTTCTGCGTCGGTGAAACCTTGCAAGAACGCGAAGCCGGAAAAACCATGCAAGTGATTGAAGGCCAACTTAAAAACGGACTTGCCAATTTCACCGAAGAACAATTAAACGGCATTATTATTGCGTATGAACCCGTATGGGCCATCGGCACCGGCAAAACCGCCACGCCCGAACAAGCGCAAGAAGTGCATGCGGCTATCCGCGCGTATTTAGCCAAAACGTATAGCGATAAATTCGCCCAAGCCACCCGCATTTTGTACGGCGGCAGCGTCAAAGATACGAACGTAGATGAAATTATGGCTAAACCCGATGTGGACGGTGCGCTCGTTGGCGGCCAATCGCTTATTGCGGAAAAATTCGCGCGTATTATTAACTTTAACTAATATGACCGTCGCCCAACACATTGACCATACGCTCTTAAAGTCTGCCGCCACGCGGTCAGATATTCGCCGCTTGTGTGAAGAAGCCAAACAGTACGGCTTTTGCAGCGTATGTGTCAATCCGTTTTGGGTGTCTTACGCCAAAGAATTACTCGGCGGCAGCCCTGTTAAGGTATGCACCGTTATCGGTTTTCCGCTCGGAGCAAACACAACTGCCGTCAAAGCCTATGAAACGGCGGAAGCCGTCAAAAACGGCGCAGACGAAATTGACATGGTAATTAACATCGGTGCGTTGCGGGCCAAAGAATATGAGATAGTGTTGGCCGATATACAAGCCGTACGCCAAGCGTGTGCGGGCAAAGTGCTTAAAGTGATTTTGGAAACATCGCAACTGACAGATGAAGAAAAAATCAAAGCCTGCGAACTGGCCACCAAAGCCCAAGCCGATTTTGTCAAAACGTCCACCGGATTTGTAGGGGGCGGAGCCACCGTTAACGATGTGGCACTCATGCGTAAATCTATTGCGCCGACCATGCAGGTAAAGGCTTCGGGCGGAGTACGTACACGCGCCGATTACGACGCGATGACCGCCGCCGGAGCGACTCGCATCGGGGCCAGTAGCGGTATTGCAATTGTAGAGGGAAAATGATTACGAATTGGGATATTATTTCGCAAAGCAACTCCATCGGAAACGCATTTACACTTGTAATAGACGGAACCGAGCAAGACGTCCGTTTAATTGCGCGTAAATTAGCCGGCTATGTGCAAACGCCCAAAGCCGCCCAAGCGCCGTTTACCTATGCTTTCGGTTTGCCATCTAATTTAGATGAAACTACCTTAGAAAAAATTCGTACCGCTGTGCGGGAAGTAGTTGCCCAATCAGGTAAAATCAATGAATTTGCCGCCGGAGGAAATCTGGGCAGCCCGCTATTTAACGGGCAAACAAACGACTCTGCCGCTAAAGAAAACACACCGCAAGTGGACATTAACCCGCAAGACAGTTTTTTAAGCAGTAATAATACCCCCACCGATTCCGGGGCCGCCTCTTTGGAAGAAGTGTTCCAAGACAAAGATGCCCCCCAGGAAGAAGAACAAGCCGATTCCAACGATTTGCCTTTTAGCGATAAAGATATGTTGATTAAAGATATGGAAGATACGCTACTTGGCAAAATGCCGTTACAGGATATTTTCTCGGCAGAGACCAAATACGATATGTTTTTGGATGTCAATAAGATTAAGGCCGACAAATCATCACAAACGGCTCGCGATAAAAAACTGGATCAAGCAGAAAATGCTTCCGGTGCGGGAAACGGATTTAATATCTTTGACCAAAAAATCAAAGACCAAACCAGCATTTTAGATTTAGACCAACTCAACGCTATGGCGGAAACATTACCCGAACAAAACGCCGTAGAACAAGAAGTATTAAAAACATCTTCGTTACTCAAAGATTTATCCGTACAAAGCATCCAACCGGATACGGAAGAAACTATCCGCGTAGATGCCATTACGCATGTGCCTTGCCCGGTACCGGAAGAAATGAAATTAGAAAATACGGTCCCGCCGGCGGAACTCGTCACCCAAAACGGTCAGGACAATCTGCCCGATATTACACCGCATACAGAAGACTCGGATGCTTCAAGCCGTGAAGTGGAATCTTTGGAAAAAACCTTCAATTTAGAGGCGACTATCAGCACCGAAGTCATGCGTTCCCAGTTTGCCAAATCGCAACATACGGAAAAAGAATTGACACCGCAAACACCGGACGTACCGGAAAACATGGATACGCTGACCGAAGAAAATTCGCAAAATCCCATGTATGAAGTTTCTACTATTTCCACCCAAGAAGATGACGACGAAGAATCGGAAGAAGTTTCTGTTGATACCAAAGATATGACGCGCATTGATATCCCGGACGATTTAGATGTTACGCCACAACCGATACTTGAACCGCAACCGGCTGAACAAAAGGCACCCGCTGCGGCACCCAAAGCGCAAAAACCGGAAATATCCATGCCGGAAATTCCTATTCTCGCCCCCAAAAAGGCCGCCCAAGTCGGCACTTCGGAAATCACACCGGACATTGAACCGATCACCGAGCCAAAAATAACCGAACAAAAACCGGCCGTATCGGATCAAAAGGCCCCATCGGGAAAAACAATTTTACACCTGCGGACGCCACAGCAACCGCCCGCTACTCCAACACAGGATGCTCCTATTGCGGAACAACCTGAATCTATTGTTACTCCGGCACCCGTTGCTGTGCCGCAACCTGAAGAAGAACCCTTAAAAACGGCACCGTCAGGTAAAACTATTTTACGTCTGCGAGAGCAAACACCATCTGCCGAACCGGTTGCCCCGGCTCCGACTACACCGAGGACTCCTATTATGCCTAAAAAAATTGTTATTCCGTCAGTTACTCCACCTGCTGCACCCAAACCCGTTGCGCCGAGTGCGCCGGTTCCTCCGCCACCCGCGGTTCAACCGCCCCAAGCACCGGTAGCGCCTGCAGCCCCGGTGGCACCGACGGCTCCAATAGCCCCGGCAGAGATGACAACGCCTCCGGCTCCGCCAGCCATACCGGCAGTTGAGCAACCCGCTGCCCCTATACCGGCACCGGCTATGCCTTCTTTGCAACAATCTTCCATGCCGGAAATGCCGAGCGCATCCGCCACTCCGGCTCCCCAAATCCCGGAAGAAAATGATCCTATGGAAAAAACAAAAACAATTGACTATTCCATTGAATTACCTCTTTCGGAACTCAAAAAACACAATTGGCCGTTGGAAGTGCCGTTACTTCCGACATATACCTTGGAAAATTTGGTATTGTCCGTCAACCGTTTTGCACACGCTACCGCTATTTCCGTATTGGATAATCCGGGCAAAATGTATAACCCGCTTGTGTTCCACGGAACAACAGGGACCGGTAAAACCCACTTCTTAAACGCGATGGCGTATGGGTTCTCTAAGAAATTCGGGCAAGAAAATATTTTCATGACCAACGGGGTGCGTTTATCCCGCGGTATCCAACGCTATGCGCTGGAAGGCAACATGGAAAAATTTGAAAAATTTATGGACACCGTCAAAGTGCTTTTGATTGACGATATCCACTTGCTTGCTATTAACGAACAAAACCGCGCCCACATTTCAAAATTACTTAATAAATTTTTGAAAGAACAAAAACAAATTGTGGTAACGTCTAAATATCCGCCGGAAAGTTTAGGCAAATTGGAAGATTTAATCCAATTCCATTTAGACTCCGGTTGGATCTCCGAACTCAAGGCAGCCAGCGGGCATTCTCATTTCAAAATCGTTAAAACAATGCTCATGGGAAACGGCGTAGATTTAACCGATGCCCAAATTTCCCAATTCTTTAACGATACACACATGACGCTTAGTGCCATCAAACGCAGTATTCACCGGCTGAAAGTGTTGGAAAATTTAATTTTCCCACACATAGACGAATCCCAACGCTCCCAAGCGGATATGTTGGAAAAATTACTTGCTACGACCGGAGAAGACCCCAACAGCGAATTATTAACCAAAGAACCTGCCTCTATTTCCTCTATCAGCACCGTAGGAAACGGCGAATGGGGACGCATCGGTTTCTTCTACCCGAGCAATAATTCCAGCGCGATGAACTGGATGGTTTATGCCTTGGAACAACGCGCCAAAGAATTAGGTATTAGCGGTGGGTTTGATATTGCGGTACGCTCGTCATACTCTACTGAAAATATCATTTCGTCGGCCTTTAAAATTGCCAACTTGTGTGATAACAAAAAATTACACGGAGCCGTGATTTTAGGGCCCGCCTTAAACGTATGCGAACCGTCTGTGCGCGAAAACTTCTATGATATTTTAACGCATATGTTGGAAATTATGCTTATCCGCTGCGGTGTTATCAATACCGAAGCCATGCGTTTGCCTAGCACGTATGTAAAGGTAATCGCCGAATTGTTGAGATAATTTATGAAAAAAATATTCTGTCTGTTCGTATCCTTAATTTGTTTGGGAGCCTGCTCTTCCGGCTTAAAAACAGCCGTCAAAGACGGAAAAATTGCCCCGTCTTTCAATGATATGTTACTAACGAACGATTATTTGTGGGTTCGCGGCTTGGGTGCGGTTAATCCCGCCCACACCAGCGATTCACAACGCCGCATCATGAGTCGTGAAGCAGCCATTGCGCATGCCTACCAACGTGCTACCGAAATTTTGTACGGGGCCCAATTAGATAGCCACGTGCAAGTAGTAGATGCCGTTTCCGTTGGCAGTACCGTGGAAACATCCGCACAAGGGCTTATTCAACACATGGAACTCATTTCCACCGAATATTTAGACGATGGCGGATGCAGTGTAATTATGCGGGTAAACCGCGCCGCGCTTAAACAAGCCGGAATTGAGCCGGAGCAAAAGAAATGAAAAAACAACTGGCTTTTGTATTAACTGTTCTACTTACTTTAACCGCCTGCAGTGCTTGGCGTATCGGCCCGAAAGGCGAAGGCGAATATGTTATCGCCGAATCATTAGTACCGTATGATGAAAACAACTTGCGGCAAATGAAAAAAGACGGTATTTTAGCCGCCCAAAAAGCCGCCGTAGAAAAAGTAGCGGGGGTATTTATTTCTTCGGCTACTACCGTTGATCAAGCCCAAATCGTAGAAGATAAAATCACCTCTAAATCGGCCGGGTTTATTCGGCACAGCCACGTACAAAAGGCCTATCGCAAAGGCGATGAGTATTACACTAAACTCAAAGCCATGGTGTTAGTCAAAGACATTGGCGACATCATCAAACAATCGGAAGCCGATTCCTTCGCTAAAAAAACGACCATTATCGTGGCTTCACACGAAACAGTAGGTGAGGAAGTTTCCCTGCGCCAAGATTGCAAACAAGCCATTTACCGCGCCTTAAAAGCGCAACCGTTTGCATTGGTCAATGGGGATAATTTAAGCCAAAATAATATAGACAACCCCAACCCGACTATTGATAAAGCCCGCACGGAAGGCGCCCGCTTTTTAATTGTTGCCGACACGGCTACCAATCCGTTGGAAAATTTAGCCACCGCTACGGTCTCTCCGTTCAAAACGTACCGTGCGCGCGCTAATATTCGTGTGTATGCGACTAACAATTATGCCGTCGTAGCAGAAGGAGCGCAACAGCAAAGCGGTTTGGATCCGTTGCCGGAAATTGCGGCCCAAAAATCTATTTCCGCTGCGTGTGAAAATGCCGCCAAACAACTCATTGAACCTGTCAATGCCGCTATCAATTCCGCCAAAGTTTTTCACTTAACCGTTAAAGATGTCAAAACGATTGAACGGCTTAAACAACTGCAAGATATCTTGAAAGAATTGCGTGAAATTGAAGATTTCAATTTGGTACGCTATGCTAACTCCAGCGCCCAATTTGATATATCGGCCAACACCTCCACATCGGAAGAATTGACCGCTAAAATTATTCGCAAATACAATACAAATTTTACGGTAGTTTCAACTACTCCGTCCGGCATTGTGTTGAGTTTTAACTAATTATGTTAGCCAATATCCGTACAGGAGCCATTAAAGGGATAGAAGGGTTTGAAGTCTCGGTAGAAGTTGATATTGCGCCGGGGCTTCCTTCGCTTTCCGTGGTGGGATTGCCGGATATTGAAGTGCGAGAAAGTAAAGACCGCGTAACCGCTGCCGTACGTAATAGCGGTTTTGATTTTCCATCCAAACGCATTACCGTTAATTTAGGGCCGGCCGAACTACGCAAAAGCGGCACCCATTTTGACTTGCCGATTGCGCTGGGCATATTGGCCGCCAGCGACCAACTCTCTGCTAACGCTACCCAAAAATTATCCCGATTTTTAGTCCTTGGGGAACTGGCACTGGATGGCTCGTTGCGCCCTTGCGCGGGCGTACTGCCCATGTTGATTTCATGCAAGAAACTCAACAAAACAGCCGTTATCCCCCCGCAAAATGTATTAGAAGGGCAAGTGTCAGCCGCCCCGTTCATTACGCCGCACACACTGCGGGAACTGGTAGATTATTTGGAAGAGCGCATAGATGAAACGGCTGTTAAAATCCAATTTATTCCGCAGGAAGAAACAGCCCCGCAAACGGAATTAGATTTTTCGGATGTTAAAGGCCAAGCATTAGCCAAACGTGCCTTAGAAATTGCCGCTGCCGGCGGACATAATGTGCTGATGATCGGGTTGCCCGGTACGGGTAAAAGCATGCTTGCCAAACGTTTCCCCGGTATTTTGCCTCCCCTTACGCAAGAAGAAGCGTTAGAGATTACCAAAATTTATTCTATTTGCAACTTGATGGGCAAAAGCAAACTCCTAACGCAACGTCCGTTTCGCGATCCGCACCATACCATTTCCGATGTGGCTTTAATCGGCGGCGGTTCTAATCCGCGCCCGGGCGAAGTGTCGCTGGCGCATAACGGAGTGTTGTTTTTAGACGAATTTGCCGAATTTTCCCGTTCGTCGCTGGAAGTATTGCGCGAGCCGTTGGAAAACGGACAAGTAACCATTTCTCGCGCGAAAGAAACCGTTTCGTATCCGGCACGTTTTACGCTGGTAGCGGCCATGAACCCGTGTCCGTGCGGCAATTTAGGAAACCCCTTAAAGCCGTGCACGTGTACGCCCATGCAAATCAACCGTTACAAATCGCGCATTTCGGGCCCGTTGTTGGACCGCATTGATTTAACCGTTAATTTGAACCCCGTAAAATATACCGATTGGAACAAACACAGCGAAGGCGAAACATCCGCCCAAATCCGCGAGCGCGTATTAAAAGCGCGGGAAATTCAGCGCAAGCGTTTTGCCGGCACAACCACTACCGCAAATGCCTTCATGACTCCCGCACAACTCAAGGCATTTTGTCCGCTACCGCCGGGGGCGGATACTATTTTAGAAGCCGCCATGCGCAAATTCGGTTTAAGCGCACGCAGTTTAGATAAAATTTTGAAAACAGCCCGCACCATTGCCGATTTGGAAGGCAGCGAAAATATTGAAACCAAACATTTAATAGAAGTGATGCAATACCGCCCGTTAGACCGCAAAGGAGTGGCTGACGTATGAACCCATCCATTTCATCTGCGGAACGCTTAGCGCGTATCCAATTAAATGCCTTTTTATATTTACGGGCCGACTGGTTGGAACGGCTGATTGAAATTTTCGGCTCCGCGCAAGAAATTTTGCGTCAAGATGCCCAAACATTAGCCGCGCAAGCCAATTTGAACCCCGCTACTGCCGCTAAATTATTACAAGCGGCTTTTTCCGTTAACCCGCAAGAAGAATGGGATAAAACCGCCGCACTGGGCGGACATATTTATCTGCCGGAAGATGATGAATATCCGCAATCATTACGCAATTGTAAAGAAGCACCGCTAGCCATTTATGTACTAGGCAAATTGCCGCCGGAAGCGCACGCGTGCGCGGCACTGGTCGGCACGCGCAAAATTACACCTTACGGCCGCCGGGTAGCACGCAAACTTGGCGAAGAACTCGCCCAATGCGGGGTAACGGTTGTCAGTGGGCTTGCCCGCGGCATTGACAGCGAGTGCCACGCCGCCTGTGTGCGCCTTAAAAAACCGACTATTGCCGTAATCGGCACCGGTATCGGGCGGTGTTATCCGGCGGAAAACCGCGCCTTGGAAAAAGCGTTATTAGAACAGGGCGGTGCAGTTATTTCCGAACTTCCTTTTCACAGTCCGCCAAATGCATTTCACTTTCCGCGCCGAAACCGTATTATTGCGGCTTTATCGCAACCGGTCGTCGTTATTGAAGGCGAAGTAAAATCAGGCGCACTCATTACAGCTAAACTGGCGTTAGAAATGGGAAAAGACGTTTTAGCCGTCCCCGGCCCGATAGACAGCCCACAGTCGGGCGGGCCTAATATGCTCATTCGCCAAGGGGCGGGGGTTGTAACTTCCGTCGCAGATATACTAGACTATATACCACAAGAGTCCCGCTTTGGGTTAGACCCGCGGTTTTTTGAACGTGTGGAAGATACACCGGTAAAACCGCAGGAAACTTTGTCGCCGCGCGCCAAGCAAGTGATGGAAATTATCGGCACGGGCAGTTGCAGTTTAGACCAAGTAGCCGAAGCCCTACAAGCCGACGTGCCCGAAACGGCAGGACTGTTATTTGAACTGGAAGTACAAGGATTTTTATCTTGCGAAAACGGATTATACAGCAAGAGCAAATTTTAAGAAGGAAGTGAAATTATGGTAACTAATGTAAAAGGGAAAAAACTCGTTATTGTGGAGTCTCCCACCAAACAAAAAACAATCAGCAAAATTTTAGGAAGCGACTATATTGTACGCAGTTCATTCGGGCACGTGCGTGATTTGCCCGAACGTGATATGGGAGTAGATATTGATAATAATTTTACCCCCACCTACCGCCCGGTGGACCGCGCCAAACGGTTAATCGGCGAACTGACTGCCGTAGCCAAAAACGCGCCGGAAATTTACCTTGCTACCGACCCTGACCGCGAAGGGGAAGCCATCGCGTGGCATTTGGTGGAACTGTTAAAACTTCCCAAAGAACGTTATCAACGTATTTTCTTCCACGAAATTACGCCGGCAGCCATTAAAGAATCTTTTTCGCACGCACGTAAAATTGACGAAAATCTCGTCAATGCCCAACAAGCCCGCCGTATTTTAGACCGCATTGTAGGTTATAAATTGTCTCCGTTACTTTGGAAAAAAATTACCCGCGGTTTATCAGCGGGGCGTGTACAATCGGTGGCGGTGCGGTTACTGGCCGAACGTGCCAAAGAAATCGCCGATTTTAAAGAACAAGAATATTGGACAATCGGTGCCCAATTTGAAAAACCGCAAACCGCCCCTAAATTCTGGGCGCGTGTAACGAAATGGCAAGGCAAAAACGTGGAACAAACGACCACCTATCACCTATTTGCCGAAGATTACAAAGTTAAAAATACCGTCTTTGACAGCGAAGCCAAATTAGCCCCGATTAACGAACTGTTACGCAAAGGCCCTAATACCGTTGTTAAGGTAGAAAAAAAGGAAGTCAAACAAAAACCAAAACCGCCTTTTATTACCAGTTCCATGCAACAAGATGCGTATAACAAATTAGGGTTCTCATCTCAAAAAACCATGATGACTGCCCAAACGCTCTATGAAGGTATTGAAGTGGAAGGGCAAACCATCGGGTTAATTACGTATATGCGTACGGACTCGTTTAACGTGTCTAAACTGTTGCAAGAACAAACGAAAAAATTTATCGGCGAGAAATACGGCCCGCAATTTGTTCCGGCCAAACAACCCGTCTACAAAAGTAAAGTGATGGGCGCACAAGAAGCACACGAATCTATTCACCCGACCGACGTACGCCGCACGCCGCAAAACATGAAACCGTTTTTGACGGCCGACCAATACAAACTCTACGAACTGATTTGGTTACGTTTTGTGGCCAGCCAAATGGCCGATGCCGTGTTCAATACTGTAGCCATTGATATTGCCGCCGGGGATGAAAAAACCTGTTTGTTACGTGCTAACGGACGGACGGTTAAATTCCCGGGTTATTTATCTATCTACAAAGATCAAGACGAAGAAGAAAATAACGAAGACAGCCAAAGCGCGTTGCTTCCGGCGTTGGAAGAAGGCGACCAACTGACCGTATTGGATATCAATTCCAAAGCGCACAAAACAACTCCGCCGCCGTGCTACAACGAAGCAAGTTTGATTAAAACACTTGAAAAACACGGGATCGGTCGTCCGTCCACTTACGCGCCCACCATCAAAACGATTTTGGACCGCAAATATATCGCCCGCCAACCCAAAACGAGTAAATTAGTGGCTACCGATTTGGGCATTACGGTAACGGAAAGTTTGAAAGGATTTTTCAAAGAAATTATGGACTTATCCTACACCGCAGGCGTGGAAGAAAAATTAGACCAAGTGGCCGAAGGCGCCCAACAATGGGTGGCCTTATTGTCCGATTTCTACACTAATTTCAAACGCGAATTAGAAGAAGCCGACAAAGGCATGCAACGTCCCGCCGCCCAACAAACGGAAGAAAAATGCCCTGTCTGCGGTAAGTTTATGCTTAAAAAACGCAGCCGCTTCGGGGAATATCTTGTCTGCAGTGATGAGACGTGCAAAGGCAAAATCAACCTCTCCAGTTCCGGCGAAAAAGTCGCTCCCGAACAAACAAACGAAGTGTGTGACAAATGCGGCGCCCCGATGGTGCTTCGCACCGGACGGCGCGGGAAATTTTTAGCCTGCTCGGCTTATCCTAAATGCAAAAACACCTACTCGGTGGACGCCAACGGAAACAAAGTGGCCTCTACGGGCCCGATAGTCACCGACCGCAAGTGCGAAAAATGCGGGAAGCCGTTTGTGTTGCGCTCGTCAAAACGCGGGGAATTTTTGGGCTGTTCCGGATATCCTAAATGCAAAACAATTGTGCAAGTAACGCCGGAAGAAATTGCCCAAATCAAAGCCGCGCACGAAGCCAAACAAAAAGCCAATTCAGCGGAGAAATAACGTGGAAGAATGGGTGTATGCGTTTTTGCTACATTTGCAAAATAAAAACTTCTCGCCGTTAACGATTAAAAGTTACCGGGCCGATTTAGAGGAGTTTTTGGACTTTTGCAACAAACGGCAACTAACCGATATTAAAGAATTTACATCGGCCAATATCCGTTCGTTTTTAGCTGCGCTGCAAACCCAACATAATCCGGCCCGTAATACTATTTTACGCAAGATTGCATCCTTACGCAGTTTTGCGGCCTATTTACTGGACCAAGGGGAACTGGCGCAAAATCCTTTTAAGTTACTCCCCGCTCCCAAACGTCAAAAATTATTACCGAAATTTTTAACCGAATCGGAAACCGAACAACTCTTAGATACCGCCGCCCATACCAAAATGGCCCCGCGAGATCGGGCGTTATTTGAACTGATGTATTCCAGCGGACTACGCCGAAGTGAAGTAACAAACTTAAAAATTGCAGATGTAGATTTTTTTAACGGCATTGTTAAAGTGTTCGGGAAAGGCTCCAAGGAGCGGCTTGTTCCCGTTACGGATACTGCCCTTGCCGCCTTAAAAGATTATTTGGCAAGCCGCCCCAACCCCCAACCGCAAGAGGCACTTTTCTTAAACCATAACGGCAAACCCTTAACGGGTGACGGACTTGCTTATATTTTCAAAAATACCGCTATTAGCGCGCATTTGGTACGCAAAGTAACTCCCCACAGTTTACGTCACTCGTTTGCAACACACTTACTTAACAACGGGTGCGATTTACGCAGTTTGCAAGAAATGCTAGGTCATAAAAGTTTAGCCGCTACGCAAGTGTATACGCACGTTTCGGTGGAGCGGTTAAAAAGCGTATATCAAAACGCTCATCCCAAAGGGAAGGAGAATTCACTATGATTGGCGTAGGTGTTGATATCGGCGGAACATTTGTTAAATTTTTCGTACTCAATGAAAAAGGTGAAATTTTACGCACCGAAAAAATAGAGACCGATTATGCCCGCGGGGCGAAAGGATTTATAGATCAAGTTGCCACATATATCAACCGTTTCAAACAAGAATATGCCCCCGAACCGTTAGCGGTAGCCGTCGGCGCACCGGGTGATGTGGATAACCAAAAAGGAATTTTACGCTACAACCCCAATTTAAAATTTACCGATGTGGACGATTGGCCGATTGCCCAACAACTACAGGAAAAAACAGGTATTTTACCGCGTGTGGTCAACGACGCCACATTAGCCGCATGGGGTGTGTATGAAACCGATTTGCACCGCCAAGGCACCAATGTATTAGTTGTTACATTAGGCACCGGTGTCGGCGGCGGGCTTATTCTTAACCGCGAACTTTACCAAGGCTCCAACGGCACCGCGGGCGAAATCGGTCATATGAAAATTGAGGACACCGCTACCGGCCCGTTGTGTGGCTGTGGCTCTCACGGCTGTTTAGAAGCCTTTGTGGGCACTATCGGTATTAAACGCCGCGTACATCAAGCCGTTGAAAAGCACCCGCAAAGCGAACTGGCACGATTAGTCGGCACGTCAGACGATTTTAAGATAGAACCCGTTTTTCGGGCGGCTCAAAACGGTTGCCCTGTCGCCCGACAAATTTGGGAAGATACCGGCCGTTATTTAGGTGTAGGTATTGCCAATTTAGTATTAGTGTTAGATATAGATACCGTTGTACTTACCGGCGGCGTGTCGGGCGCGGCACCGTATTTTATGCCTGCACTCAAACACGTATTGGATGCTCAACCGTTCAAGACGCCGTTTCGTGCGTTAAAATTGCTCGTATCTAAAAACCCCAATATCGGAGGAGTAGGCGCGGCCTTATACGCTATTCACCACGCTAAAAATTTCCGTTAAATGATGCATAAGACTTTTTGGAAATCGTTTGCCTTGTTGTGTTGTTGCACCGCATTTGCCGCGGCGCAAGACCGCACGTTACCCGCGCCGGATAATGACGGTTTTATTTATTTCACCGCCGACAACGCTACCGTAGAACCTTATTCCAAAAAAGTTAATCTGACCGGAAACGTAACGATTATTCAAAAAACGCCCGACGGCAAAAAACGCACCGTTACGGGAGAAAATTTAACATACGACCAAGAAAACACCACTTTTACATCGGTCGGCCCCATTACTTTGGAAGACGGACAAGGCGGTGTTTTGCACGGCACCAACGTTACCGGTAACTACACCACCAAAGATTTCAAAGCCGAAAATTTAACCACCGAATATCCCCCCTTGCGCATTTTAGGGGCAAAGGAAATTTCATCCAAAAACGGCAAACAAAAATTGCGCCATGCCGAAGTAACCTGTTGCGATTGCGAAGATCCGCACTATACGCTTTCCGTCGGGAAGTTGACCGTTTCGCCGCAAAAGCGTGTGTTTGGCACCAACGCAGTTATGCGCGTAGATGGCGTGCCGATACTGTATTTACCTGTTTTTTGGCGGTCGTTAGATTCCCAAAAACCGTGGACGACGTATGTAGATTTTACCCAAAGCAATCACGTGGGGTTTGGGGTGTTGACTTCGTCCGTATTTAAGCCGATACTCGGCTTGCGCCCGATATTAAATTTAGATTATTACACCCAATCGGGTGTGGGAATCGGGGCGGGGCTTACGGCTGTTGAGTCGCCCACCTTGCGCGGTAGTGCGGAGTATTATTTTATTAACGACCAAAACGCGAAAGAACTGGAACTCTCCGACAAAAAACGCTGGGGGCTTAAAGGCGGTTACTGGTGGGAAATATACGATTCTTCCGATCATTTCAATAACGAATCCGGGGCCTTGTATCAATTACAAACGCAATTTCGCCAAGTGTCCGATCCGTATTTTAACGATTCATTCTTCCGCAGCAACCCCTATATCTTCATGCCCGACCAAGAAACCAACTTATCCGTGGCACGCCAAACACGTCGAACGACTTTGCGCGTATCGTACGAAGAAAAAGATATTTTCGCGTGGAACAAAAACGAATTTATGGCCGAAAAACGTGTGCTGCCGGAAATTAAATATATGATTTTGCCCGTCAACGATCCTTTGTTAAAATTATCGCACCGCTTTGAAGTAGATTTCAATAATACATCCAAATTGCAATACCAAAACGACCGCCCCAACGAAGAAGGCCCGTATCAGCGGCAAGGCCACGCGCGTTGGACGGCAGAAAAATCTTTTCGTTTAGGGTATTTTACGTTGATGCCCAGCGTATTTTACGATCAAAAAATTACGTTTGATGATACCCATTATAATGATAAAGATGCTTGGGTAGGCCGCGTGGGAACGGATGTTAATATGCAAACCCGCTCCTTACTGGGCAATACCGATTTCGGCTATCAATTCACCAAACGTCTGTCCACCGGTACCATTTCATCGGATAGTTTATCACCCGATAAAGGTATTGAACGCAACCACTTATACGTCAATCATTATTACCGCCCCACGTTGCACACACACGTTAAATTGGGAGCCGGGTTTAATTTGTCCGACTATACCTACGATTTAACCGATGGTTTCGGGCGAGAAATTACGTGGGAACATCTCAAAGAACGCATAGAGCCGTTCTTAGCGGAATGGGGCTACAACTCACCGGACGGAACTATCAATTTCTTTATTCAAGATCAATACGACTTAATCAAGAAGAATTTGAATTTTATTGCCCAATCTAACTTTAATATTAAAGGACAAATACTCGGCTTGGGCTTAAATAACTTTGCCGATTATACAGACCCCGGATCTCGCTATACCACCAATGCAGACCGCTATACCGTTACCACCACGCTTGGCTTGCGTCCGCCAAATCAAAAATGGAAATTAGATTTAGGGATAGATGCCTCGTTTTTCCGCGGAAGCGTAATTGGGTTTAACAAAATGGCTCGTCTTGTGCATGATTTTCACGATGCACGGCTGGATTTAACCGTCCGCCACCGCAACGACAACTTATCTTTTGCCCTACGCTTTACGATTTTGTGCGGTGCTAAAAACCGCAACAAAGCCCAACTGCCCGAAGATACCTATTGGTATCCGTGGCGACAAGAAGGCGATTTACGCGACTAGACATTCTCTAAAAAAACAGGCCCAAAAATGTAAAAAACCGGGGCCGGAATTATATATCTTGTAATTTTCCGGTTTTCTACTCCAAAATTACAAGGTTTTTTCGTTGACCAGCATACTAAAAAGTTAGTATCATTAGTATTGTAGAAATACAAATCTAAAATGGAGAAGCACATGAAAAACTTACTCAACGTAGTTTTAGTTTTCGCCTTGGCCGCCACCTTGACCGCCTGCAAAAAGAACGTTAAAGATGATGCCAATGCGGACTTGACCGCCGGTACCAACTCCGGTGTAGAAATGACATTGGAAGAAACCACTGTGGAAGACGTAACCATCCCGACGCAAGAAGTTGCCTTGGGTGCCGTATATTTTGCGTTAGATAAAGCCACCTTGACTTCCGATGCCCGCAAAATTGTAGAAGCCAACGCGCAAGCCATCAAATCGGCTGCTACCGTAGCCAACTACAAAGTAACCGTAGAAGGCAACTGCGACGACAGAGGTACCACTTCTTACAATATCGCCTTGGGTCAAAAACGCGCCGAAGAACTCAAAGCCAACTATGTGCGCTTGGGTATTCCCGCTGCGAACATTGAAACCGTTTCTTACGGGGAAGAAAAACCCGTTTGCACGGAAGCAACCCAAACCTGCTGGGCGAAAAACCGCCGCGCAGAAACGCTCTTAAGCGTCAAATAAGGCTGTTTTGGCAAGGAGCCCGAACGCATGAAAAACTTTACGAAACTTATTTTTATGGCCGGTTCGGGCTTTTTGCTGTCCGGTTGTATTGCCAGTCAAAACGATATCAGCACGCTTAAACTGCAATTACAAGAACTTAATCGCACCATCGTCCAAATGCAGGCCAACCAAGCGGAACTGGCCGGAAAAATGGACGAGTTAAATCAAAATTTATCCGTATCTAACGAGAACTTGTCCCAAATGGACGAGCAACTCTCCAAATTTTCCACTAAATTAGATGACCTCGCCGCCTCGGTTACACGTCCGGCGGAGACCAGCAAACCGTCGGCCACCATGTTGCCTTCCGATTTATTTGCCCAAGCCAAAACGCATTTAGACAAGGCGGCTTATGACTCGGCCGCTACCGGATTCAAACTCTATATTTCCACTTATCCCGACGGAGAAAATGTAGAAGAAGCCTATATGTATATGGGCGACGCTTACAGCGCGCAAAACAAAAATAAATCGGCCGCGGTAGCGTATGCTACCTTATTACAAAAATTTCCGAAAAGCAAATTGATACCGGCGGCCCGTCTGAAATACGCACGCAGTATTATCCCGTTAGATAAAAAAGACGAAGCCAAAAAGTATCTCAATTCTATCGTGCGCCAATATCCGTCCGCACCGGAAGCCGCACTTGCCAAAGAAGAATTGGCAAAATTAAAATAAACCGGGAAACTTTATCATGAAAAAACTTATTTCATTAGCGGTTATTACAACCGTCCTTGTATGTCTTTGTGCGCCGGTTTTCGCCGCGCCCAAAACCGATGTGTATATCGGTATTACTTCGGTGGGTGACAAACACCTACCTGCTATTGGCTTACCGCAATTTGTCGCCGATGCTCAAAGCGAAAGTGCCGCCCAATTGGTACGCGAAACTTTACGCGCCGATTTACTCTTTGCACGCTATTTTGACATCAATGAAGACGGCCCCGCGTTTAACGCATCTAAACTCAGCCAAACCATGACCGGTTGGGCACGCGCCCGGGCAAGTTACTTACTCGTGGGTTCTATTTCATATAGCGAGCCGTACTATACGATTAAAATTTACGTCTATGATTTATCCACCCGCACCGCGGTATTTTCAAAAGCGTTCAAAGGCACCAAAACCAGTTTGCGCCGCTTAGCCCACATCGCTTCCGATCAAATCACCGCGGCACTTACCGGTAAACGCGGCATTGCCGATACGAAAATTGCGTTTGCCAACAACGCTACCAAACACAAAGAAATTTATATGGTAGATTACGACGGCGAGAATTTGCAAAAACTTACCAACGATAAAAGCATTGCTTTACTCCCGCGCTGGTCTAAAGACGGACGCATTTATTACACCACCTACAAATACCGCAACCCGGATATTTTTGCTATTGACTTAAAAGCGGGCAAAATTGCTCCGGTCATTATTCGCGGCGGGCTTTCACTTATCGGCGGTGTATCGCCGGACGGAAAAGCGCTTGTCTTTACGTCATCCGGCGGAGCGAACCCGAGTATTTACATTTACAATTTAGAAACACATAAAAAACAACGCATTACCAACAAGGCGTCTGTGGACGGCTCGCCGTCTTATTCACCCGATGGCAAATATATTACGTTTGTATCTAACCGTGCCGGCAATCCGCAAATTTACGTCATGGAATTAGCCACCGGGCAAACGCGGGCACTTACCAAAAATTTCAACTGGTCGGATAGCCCGCAATGGTCTCCCACCGGGGAATGGATTGTATTTTCCGGACGCGAAGCCCCGTATCACCCGATGGATATCTTTTTGGTCGATTTAACGGGCACGCAAATTCGCCGTTTAACCACCGATGCCGGCTCTAACGAAGACCCGACTTGGTCTCCCGACGGGCGGTTTATTGCATTTACTACCACCCGCAACGGCTCGCGACAGTTGTATTTAATGGATATGGACGGCAGCGCGCCGCATGTGTTGGCTGATTTACCCGGTGATTCTTTCACGCCGCATTGGAGTTTTTAATAATAAAACGTTCTTATCTTACGTTTTTGCTTTTTCAAAACACAACGCACAAAATCAATTGATTTTGTGCGTTGTTGTTTTTAATCAGGAACTTAATCGTTTCGTTATCCCAGCAATTTCGCCAGTATTTGGCTGATTACCCGGGGGTTGGCTTTACCTTTGCTCAACTTCATTACGCCACCCACCAGCGCTCCGATAGCGGCCTTGTTGCCTTTTTGGTAATCGGCTACGGCTTTGGGATTAGCGGCAATGGCTTCTTTGGCCCACGCTTCTAATTGGCCTTCGTCAGTTACTTGCACCATACCGCGTTTAGCGATAATATCCGCGGCCTTGCCGCCATGCGCGTAAATCTCGTCAAACACTTCGCGCGCTTGTTTGCGGTTGATTTTGCCGCCTTCCACAAATTCTAACAGTTCGGCCAATTGCACCGCCGACATGGGCGAGTTTTCAATTTCTTTTTTCTCTGCGTGGAGCATACCGAGCAAATCGGTTTGTATCCAGTTAGACGCCGTCTTAAGCGACACTTTACCGCTTTTGGTCACTGTTTCAAAATAATCGGCAATTTCGCGCGAACTGGTCAATACACCCGCATCATAAGCAGATAATCCCGCCGCCATAAAGCGCGCTTCTTTGCTTGACGGCATTTCGGGCATACCGGCTTTGATGTTCTCCAGCCACTCATCTTTCAGCACGAGCGGCGGCAAGTCCGGCTCCGGGAAATAGCGGTAATCTAACGCATCTTCTTTCGAGCGCATGGGGCGGGAAACACACTCCACTTTATCCCACAAGCGCGTTTCTTGTTTCACTTGTCCGCCGGCATTTAACACTTCGGTTTGGCGGTTAATTTCAAATTGCAATGCATCACGAACAGCCTTAAATGAATTTAAGTTTTTCAGTTCGGTACGTGTGCCGAATTTTTCCGTTCCGACCGGGCGCAAAGACACGTTTACATCTACGCGCAATTCGCCTTTTTCCATATCACAGTTGGACGCCCCCACCCAACGCATCAAGCGCTTAATTTCGGTGAGATACGCATAGGCTTCGTCAGGCGAGCGCATATCGGGCATAGACACAATTTCAAGCAGCGGGCTGCCCGAACGGTTAAAATCTACCAAAGAGTGATCGGCAAAGTGCGATGATTTGGCCGCATCTTCTTCCAAATGCGCGTGGTGAATACCGATACGTTTTTTCTGTAAATTATCTTTGGGGCCGAAAGTAATTTCCACATAGCCCGCACCATTAATCGGCTCATCAAATTGGGTAATTTGGTATCCTTTGGGTAAGTCCGGATAAAAATAATGTTTGCGTGAAAACGATGAGCGTTTTTGCGTTTCACAATGTAGGCTCAGCCCCGCACGCACCGCCAGCGCCACAGCGCCTTCGGTCAGTACGGGCATTGTGCCGGGGTGCCCCATACAAACAGGGCAAACGGCGGTGTTGGGTTTTGTATCTTCCCCCACACCGTTAGGACAGGTGCAAAACAATTTTGTTTTGCTGGCGAGTTGGACGTGTATTTCCAACCCGATAACAGGTTCAAATTGGGTTGTCACAGTTAAAGTTCTCCTAAATTACTATAATACTAAATATGGTTCATCTTTTTAAGCCCACTTCATACCGTACCGGGGCGGCGTTAGCCGTCGGAACGACCGCTTTGTGGAAAGGACTTTCCTTTATCAATGCACTTCTTATAGCGGCCTATTTCGGCGCGGACAGCGCCACGGATTTGTATTTTTATCTGTTAATTACCGTCGGTATCGGGTGGTATTTTTTACAGCGTCTCAATATCGCCGTCATTATTCCGCAGGCCATGATGTTAGACGAACAACAAAAGTTCGGCGGGCGCAATTTGTTAAACGGTTATCTCTATTTATACACCGCAGCAGCCATAGGGCTCATCTTATGCGGTTGGTTGTTTCCGGTTGGGTTGGTACGATGGTTTTCGCGCTTTGATATGGCTTATTTAAGCGCACAACACACGTTAATTTTTGCGGCGTTTGTCATGTTCGCATTGCAAATATTATCAACGTATTTACTGGCCATATTGGAAATGTATAAACGGTTTGCCACCGCCCTGTTTAACCCCTTAAACGCTTTATTGCCGCTTATATTTTTGCTCATTTTCGGGCGCTCGTATGGAATTATCAGCATGTTGTGGGGATTTATTCTATCATACGGCCTACAAACGCTCGTGCTTCTTATCATGCTTAAAAAAGAATTACATTGGCAATTTACTCACGGCGAAATTTTTCACTCCCGCCAATTTATGCAAAACCTGCTAAGCAACCAATGTTTGGAAGTGGGCAACATTATGGTTGGCTTATTGCCTCTCTATTTGCTCAGCGGGTTAAACGCCGGGACGGTCAGCGCCCTAAACTATGCCAAGCAACTATCCGATTCATCTAACGAAGTTTTTGTGGCGCGTATTACAAACATTTCTAAAATTCAACTAACCGAATACAGCGCCAAACAAGATTGGTCGTCCTTATCCGTGGCCTATAATACGGCGCATCATTTGTTATGGTTTTTCGTAACTCCGTTGGTAATTTTTACGATAGGATATGCTCCGCAAATTGTTACCTTGTTTTTTAAGCGCGGGGCCTTTAGCGCACAAAGCGTATATGAAACGGCTGCTTTCTTGTGCCCGTTAATGATACTGGTATGGTTGGTTGTACCGGTTTTAATGCAAAGCAATATTGCTATCGCCGTGCGAAAATTAAAAGAGTTTTTACCCTATGCGTTAAGCGGAATTATACTCTTTGTTGTTACCGTTCCGTTTGCTATTACTTATTTCGGGGCGGTAGCGTACGTGTACACGCAAGTGATTACCGTAGTTGTCGGGCTGGGTATTAACGCTTTGTTTTTTAGAAAATACACCCCGCAAATATCGCTCAAAACTTCTTTACTGGACGGTCTACGGCTTTTATCGTGTAATATAATTGCGCTTGTTCCCGCGCTTGTATATAAGTGGTACGGTGCCGGAGAAAATGTATGGTTAAGCGTAGGAATCGGCGGGTTAATTTTTGTAGCCGTGCTTGCCGCGTTGACGTGGTACAGCGGCGACCTGAAACGCTTTTTACGCGCGGTAAAACAAACGGCGTAAAAAACGCATCAACCGGCTGTACGAGAAGGAACCTTTCAAACTTTTCTCAAAGAGATACTGACGCAAACGGAATTTCAACGGACGGGTAGCAAATGTTCCCGGTGGGATTTGTAATTCGTCGCGGTGGGTGCGTAAAAATTGTTCTTCTTCGCCGGTAATGCCGTATTTCTCCATAAAACTACATAACGCTACCCGGAAAATATACTCAAACCCCGCTGCCAAATCAGTATATGTACCGTGTTGTTTAAGGATGTTACGCGCTTGCAAAAAACCTTCTGCCAAACTGATAAACCGTTTTTCCCCGCTATGGCTTTGCGAGTTTTCGCGCTGGCGGTAAAAATAATGTGCGTTAGGGGCAAAGGCAATTTTATCGGCGCGGGAAATTAACGCGGCCGCCGGAGCAATATCTTCCGCATTAGAAAGCGTGCTTGCTTGCCACGTAAGTTTATGTGCTAGTTCGCGTGCGATCAATTTACCGCATAAAGCCATAGCCGCAGAACCGTCTTCAAAAATATTCACGCGTTTTTTGCCGGATAATTCGCCGCCCTTAAAAAGGGGCGGCACGCTAAATTGCATAGGAATTTCGCCCGCGAATTTGATCAGCGGCGCCACGACCAATGGGGCGCGCGTATCTTGAGCCGTTTGGTACAAAGCGGCCAAATACTCGGGAGAAATTGTATCATCTCCGTCCACAAATGTAATATATTCACCGCGCGCTTGTGCAACGCCCGTGGCACGGGCCGCCGCTAAACCGCTATGAAGTTGATTGATGACATGGGCATGGGAGTATGTAGCGGAAAATTCGTTTAAAATTTTTTCACTACCGTCGGTAGATCCATCATTTACAAAAAGAATTTCAACGGAGTCAAACGCTTGTGCGGCTAAACTATCCAAGCAAGCAGTTAGCCAATTTTGCACATTATAAATAGGAACAATTACGCTGATAAGCGGGCGGTTTGACATAAGCGTTCGTAATCATCTAAATAATTTTCTAATGAAAAACGTTGGGTAACTTCACGGGCGCGCTCACCAAAAGCGCGACGTTTTTGTTCATCTTGCATTAAATCGGTAAGCGCGGCGGAGAAAGCCGAAACGTCATCTTGCGGCACTAAAATTCCGTCCATATCATGGCGGATAATCACGTCCGGCCCGGTACAGTTAAAACTGACCGCCGGAACACCTAACGCCATGGCTTCCAGCAAAACGAGCGGAAAACCTTCCGCCCGCGAAGACATCGCCAAAATCTGCGCGTGCACGTAAGCCGAAAATACTTCTTTTTGCGGCGGCACGAAATCTACACTTGTTGCAATTCCCAATTTGTCGGCTTGTGCTTTGAGTTTTTGTTCGTCCTCTCCGCCGCCGATAATGGCCAGCCGCCATCCGTCTTTTCGGGCCGTTTTCCACGCGGGCAAAAGTCGGTCAAACCCTTTTTGTGAAGTTAAACGTCCCACCGCAAGCACATAATTACAACCCGGTTTCATAAATGCCGGGCGAGCATACTCGGTTTTAGACGGCACAAGTGCGGGATTATATACCACCTGTGCGCGCCAACCCGGGTGATTCTCTTGTAAGAATTGTAAATCTCGCCGGGACAAAACCGTTACACTATGCGCAAAACGGAGTAAAAAATTTCGCAAAATTTCCCATTTGCGCGAATAGGTTAAATGACGAACGTCCAAATGATCTGCGTAAATATACGGAACATGCAACAGCAAGCAAGACGCCAGCACACTGATTGTCATAAAACTGATAACCACTTGCGGGCGGGTTTCTTTTAACGCACGTGTTAATTTGAATAAGCGCGCCATCCCGCCGAATATTCCGGCGGCGCGAAAAGAAGGCAAATGCACACGCGCCCGCGTCACAGACGCGGGCAGCGTATAAAAATCGGGGACGGTATCATCCAGTGTTAACAGGGTAATTTGATGGCCACGCACGGCAAGTCCGCCACACAGATACGTCATCATACGCTCCGCGCCGCCGCCGCCCAAATTACCAATCACACAGGTGATACGCACAAAATTCCCACTATTTTAATAAAGCGCAAACGGCTTGCATAAAGGCAGCAAAAGGATAGCGGTCTTTGTGTTTGCTGGCTTCTACCGCCATACCTACGCGTTTGCCCCAGTTAACCATTAAATCGTCTAACGCAATCGTAAAAGGTTCTTCTTCGCCGGCGTTGACAATAACACCATTGACGCCATTGGTAATAAGTTCCGTAACGGCCGCGGATTCGCACGCCACGCACGGGAGTTTGCTGGCCATAGCATCTAACAAAATATCAGCGTGAGCCGGGTTTAATGCCGGATACGCAAAGATATCGGCGTTGCGCAAGAAACTGTAAATGTCGCTTTTGGCCGGAACGATTTCGGTACTATCTTGTAAATTATGTTTAGCAATAAATTTTTGCAAAGTTGATTTTTGTGTTCCGTCGCCCACAATCGTTAAATGCCACGTTTTGTGTGCAGGTGCCAAACGTGCCCACGTTTGCAAGAGCGTATCAAAACCGCTTTCTTTAGTAAGCGGCCCCACGGCTAAAATATTATTTTCTTTCTTAAAGCAAGTGGGTTTATCATAGTTGTAATGTTCTACCCACACGGCCGGCTCCGTAACGCGTTGTGCATTGGCACCGTATTTGGCTTTGGCAAGCGGTTTATCGTCACTTCCTAACACAAGCACGCGTGCCGCTTTTTGCAACAAGGCTTTTTTCGTTTTGACGGGTTTATCTTCTTTGAAATTTTCATACTCTACATAGATAAACGGTACTTTGGCCTGCATAGCGGCTTCACACGTGCGTAAATTCATCACGCTAACCAACATATCCGTGTGAGATTTAGCAAGCATATCGGCTAGTTTTTTAGTAGTTGTTAAATTGGTATATTCTTTGACGGCCACGGAAGTGAACACATCTCCTTTGCCTTTGGGCGCAAACAAACTGACCTGATGACCTTGCCCTTGTAAAAATTCCGCCACTTTCACACCCAATCTGGCGGCACAAACGGTTTTACTTCCCCCTAAACTAACAACAATGTTCATAAGAAATCTCCTTACTCTAAAAATCTTTACCTTTATTTTACATAAAAAAGGGGGATCCCGCCAAAACCTCATAAAAAAACCGCCCTTTCGGACGGTGGAGATATTGTTATGAAAAATTGCGGGGGTTGGATTTGAACCAACGATCTCAAGGTTATGGGCCTTGCGAGATACCAGGCTTCTCTACCCCGCAAAATTATTATAGCAAATTGTAATCGGCGGAGCAAATTTGAATAAGGGAAATTATATATAATAAAACTAGCCACAAGAACGAAAGGAGATGTTTTATGAAAAACAACCGCGCATTTACATTGATTGAATTATTAGTTGTTGTACTGATTATCGGCATATTGGCCAGTGTAGCACTTCCGCAATATAATAAAGCGGTGGAAAAAAGCAGAGCCACAGAAGCATTATCTTTACTCCGAACCATTAACCAAGCCGTGGATGCTTACTATTTAGCATCCGGTGAATATCCTGCGTCCTTTGACGAATTATCTATAGATATCCCATGGACAGGTCGCGAAGTCGGATATGCTAGCAGCGTTGTAAAAGACAGCCGGTCTAACGGAAATTGGTCCGTACAGTTGGAAAAAGCCGGTTGCCAAAGTATTATTGCTACCCGTTTAGATGGCAAATACAAGGGAGGTGGATTTTTCGTAGAAAAAAACTGTTCAACCTCTTACCCTTGGAATAATCATGAAATTTATTGCACGGAATTTTTAACCGGGAGTAAAGTTTTTTCCGGCACGGCTGGAGATTTTTGCACAAAAATCATAGGGGCTTCGCTTAAAGGCACTTCTTCTGCTTTGCGGGCCTATACGTTACCCTATTAAGGCACAGCAAATACAAAACAATCTAAAACACAAACGGCAGACATAAGTCTGCCGTTTGTGTTTTAGATACGAAACTTACGAAGAGCCGTTTTCAAATCAGCGCGATAAGAACGAAGGCCAACACCCGGTTTTCAGTTTTTGTGCCTAGGCAAGGCCGCAAGTTGAGTGACGCGTACGTCCGCAAGACAACGCACCGCGTTGCAAGTACGCGAGCGAAAGTCGGCCTTGGATAGGCCAAAAATGGAAACCGTTACAGCGCGGTATAAACTACTTATACATCGGATAGAAGTAGATGCCCATATATACCGGGTTGTCTATAAACCCTTTCACGTTTTTATTCATCGCCCACAAGCCGGTCGGGTGTACGGTATAAATCTGCATAGCATCTTCATGCATCAAATTATGTACGGCTTTGTAAAGCGCGTTACGTTTGGTTTGATTAGTTTCTGCCACGGCTTTTTCTATCAGCACGTCCACCGCCGGGTTTTGATACCCTTGCGACAGGGCATACCGCCCCTGGCTATGCAAAAACGGGAAGTAAAAATTGTGCGCGTCCGCATAATCGGCCACCCAACCGCGGGCCCACATCGGCATTTGGCGGCGGGCTGTTTTTTCCAAGAACGCAGGCCACGTAACGCCACGCAAATCAATTTGGAATTTCGGGTTTAATTTTTCCACATTGCGTTTTAGAATTTCGCTGGCAATTTGGCGCATTTCGCCGCTGGTGTTGTAGGTAATGGTAAATTTGAATCCTTTTTCCCACACTTGGCCGCCCCACGCTTTTTTGAAGTGTTCCTCGGCTTTTTTCAAATCAAACGTATAATGTTTGAAATCATTATCGTATTTAACAAGTCCCGCCGGAGCAGGCCCGAGCGCCATTTCCGCACGGCCTTCCATAGATTCTTTCAAAAAGGCGTCGTAATCAAATGCATATTCAAACCCTTTGCGAAGATCTTTATCGCTAAAGAAATCGGACGGGATACCTTGTCCGTCCAACTTGCCGGAGCCGACATCGGGGTTGGCATCCATATTGATATCCAGCGTAAAGAAAATGACCGGATCCGTACGCAAGCGCGGCAGATTATCATATAAGTCAATCGTTTGGCTGTCTTTTAACTGCGAAATAAATTTAGGCGATAGTTCCGCCACGTCCGCATCGCCCGATTCTAACATGAGACGTAGTGTACTCGGTTCATCCACCGTCATCATTAAAATCGTTTTGAGTTTGGGCGCGCCTTCAAAATAATTTTCGTTGGCGGCCAATGTCAGGCGTTTGGCGGCAATATCCCAGCGGGCTACCTGAAACGGCCCGGTGCCGTTGGTTTTATCAAATAATGCATCGGCATCTTTGGCAAAGTTATTAAACTGTTTCCACGTTTCTTCGCTGCCGTCCCATGCGCCTTGCTCTACCGCCCACGATTTATTCATCACATACCCCCACCGCGCCAAAATATATAAGAACGGCGCAAACGGACGTTTGAGCGTGATGACTACATTGTTTCCGTCCACGCGCACGGCCTCGGCCGCGTCTTTATAACTGACGACAATTTCGCCTTTATCGTTGCGGGTGGAAGAAACCCCTAAAATCGGTTCTAATAATAGGCTGGACGGCCCGCCGGAAATATCAGAAAGCAAAAAGCGTAACAAAGAGTAGCGCACATCTTCGGGTGTTAAATCGCGCCCGTCGTGGAATTTGACTCCTTGCCGGATCGGAAATGTGTACGTGCGGCCGTCCGCGGAAATCAAGCCGTTTTCTTTAGTGGGAACTTGCGTAGATAACGACGGCAACAGTTCGGTTAAAGAACTGCCGTTAAATTTTAAGAGCGTATCATACACGTTAATAAGCATACCATGCGTTACACCGTCGTAGGAAAAAACAGGATCTAACGATTCCATTTCCCCTTTATGCGCCACGATAAGCGTATCGGACGCGGTTTGCTTGGCGCACGCGCCAAACAGCAAAACTGCACTTAACAGAAGTAATAATTTTTTCATCGTTTCCTCAAAATATACGCCGCCCCTTGTTTATTTTTAAGCCACGCGCGCGCAAAAGGGACAGCATCATACGCACGCAATACTCCGCTTGAAGTTTCGGCAGCCGGATCGGCCACTAAAATTTTGCCGTCTTGATAACCGCCGATAAGCACTAAATGTCCGGCCGTTTGCGGTTGGGCGGCATCGGGCAATTCATTTTTAGCATACGCAATACTCGCAACGACCAGCGAATTAGGCGTACAAAATCGTTCCAATTCTTCCAGCGAACTAAACCGCCGGAAATACACATCAAGCCCCTGTTGGGAAGCATACGCCGTATTAAAAAACCAATTTCCGTAAATATCGGCGGAACGGTCATACACATTTTGCAGCACACGCACGAGTGCGGTGCGCCGCCCCAAAGCATTGAGTGCCATACAGACGGAAGTCGGGCTGCAAATGCGGTTTTTATCGGGCGATTTTTGCTCTTTTTGGGAAATAGGTTCTATGCGCATCCAAAATTTTCCGCGCGGCAAACGGGCGGCTTTTTTCTCGTTAAACACAAACGGCGTGCGTACCCCGCTAACGCCTAAACCACGCAAAGGGACTTCGCCTTCCATACGTAACCGAAAACGGTAATAACGCATGGGCACGGACAAAATAAGTTCATCTGTGCGTACCAGTCCCCAACTGTTTAGTTGGTCGGGAAAACTTTGTTGGAAAGTTTCGGACAATAAACCGAGTTTGAAAAAAGGACTCCAATTTTTGCCGTCGCCTACTTGCACTTCCACAAGTAAGCAACCGTCAAAACATGCGCCTAAATTAACAGATAACACCAACGAGGAAAATGCGAACGGCGCTTTTTGTGGCTTGGAAATAACCGTGCAAATCCCGTCGGACACAGAACGCCCGACTACTTCCGCTAAGGTATGAACGCGGTTGAAGATACAAGAAGGATTTAGCACGTTAATCATAAAAAATCGGGGCACCCGGACTTGAACCGGGAGCCTCCCGCTCCCAAAGCGGGCGCTCTACCACTTGAGCCATGCCCCGTTGGTTACATTGTAGCAAAAAAGGACAAGGGGGATTTAACCGTTTTGCTTTTGCGTATTCGAACCCCGGCCGAAGATAAAACCGCGTGCTTGATTGAATAAAAAATTTGGGCTATCCACAAGGGATAACCCAAATTTTACTGCGCCCACCAGGACTTGAACCTGGAACCCATCGATTATGAGTCGATTGCTCTAACCAATTGAGCTATAGGCGCGAACTCTTAATTTATTATAACAAATTCTCACCCAACCCGCGGGAGTTTGTGCGTCTTAGAAAAAATGTGATAAAATATAATTGTCACTCCGGGATGGTGTAATGGTAACACGGGTGCCTCTGGAGCATTAATTCTAGGTTCGAATCCTAGTCCCGGAAAAATTTAGGCCTCGCATATGCGGGGCCTATTTTATGGGAAGAAGGCACATTCCTGGTAAGCATTTACGCAAGCAATCTATGAAACCCTTGGGCACTTTTTGGGCACACTATATCTGCCAATTCTACCGCCCTAACGTAATGTTAGATTCTATAAATAGGTGTGCCATTTTTCATGCTTTTGGGCACAGTTAATATAAAAACTCATCATGAAATAAAGCTAGTGTTATTTGCTACAATGTAGTTAATTCACCCCCGAACGCCTATGAAAAGAATATATACCATTGGATATGCCGGTTTTGATATCGACACATTTTTAACTACTTTGCGCCGATACTCCATTTCTGTACTCATTGATGTTAGAAGTGTTCCAAAAGCATCTGAATACTATGAAGCATATAGCAAGGAAAATCTTAGACCTTTCCTTGAACAAAATGGAATTATATATAGGAACTATGCACATGAGTTTGGGGCTAGACAAAATAATAGAGAATATTTTACAAATGGCTATTTAGATTTTAAAAAATTTACTCAAACAGAGACATTCAAGAGCGGAGTAGAAAAAATTGAGAAAGGGTTATCCCTAAACTATAATTTTGTGTTAATGTGCGCAGAAAAAGACCCTATTAATTGCCATAGAAATATTATGGTGGCAAAAGCAATGCGAGATATGGGGTTTGAAATATCACATATTCTTTCCGATGGTTCTCTGCAGACTCAAGAAGAAATGGATACACGATTGCTTGATTTGTACTTTAAATATCCTTCATTGTTTGATGCACCAATGGATCAAAAAGCAATGCTAGAGGAAGCATACCGACGGCAAAATGAAAAAATTGGATTCAAGGAGAAAGATATCAAATGAACTTATACACTATTGGCTTTACGCAGAAAAACGCACAAGAATTCTTTACTCTCCTAGAGCATAATCGGGTTGAATTACTAATTGATGTCCGCTTAAACAATAAATCCCAACTTGCTAGCTTTACAAAAGATCCGGACCTCAAATTCTTTCTAAGTAAGATCTCTAATGTACAATATGCACATGATATTTCATTTGCCCCCACGAAAGAACTTTTAGATAATTACAAAAAGAAACTTATTACATGGGAAACTTATGAAGCAGAGTACAATGATTTAATCACAAAACGGAAAATTGAGCGAGCATTTACAGAAATCGTTCAAGATAAATATCAAAATGTTTGTTTATTGTGTAGCGAACCCACCCCAGAACATTGCCATCGTAGGCTTATGGCTGAATATTTAAAACGTTGGAATCCCACAATCCAGATTATTCATATTTAGAGGTATATGAAAAAAGAAATTCTCCTTTTGGCTAAATCTCCCAAAAATCTTAAACTCTGTGTTGTGGGTCTTGATTTAGAAACGGGCACATTTGTTAGATTATTATCAAAAATTGGAAGCGAATTAATGCCTAATCATTTAAGATGTTCCAATGGTATTGATGCGGAAGTATTGGATGTTGTAGAAGTTGATTTTTTGGCTCCCGCTCCTTCTTTTTGTCATCAAGAAGATTGGAGAATTAATACAGATATTCCCTTCAAGTATTTATGTCCTTTCGGAGTAAACGATTTAAAAGGGATTTTGTCCACAGATCCATTTATCTTTGGAAACACCAACTATGCTCTTAGTCTTGGAGAAGCCAAGGTAGTAACGAAATCAATTTTACTAGTTAAAATTACTGATATTCAAAATACAATTTCCGTTTCTTTAACAACTAGGAAAATTAGAAATAAACTTTTTTTTAATTACAAAGGAAGGGCTTATGCAGATTTTGCAATAACTGATTTTAAATACAGGCATTCGCGTTCAAAAATATCATATAAGGAAGCGCTTGCAGTTATGACTCTTGCTAATCCTATAGATACATATAGTCAAGAACATGGACTGTGTTATAAATTCATTGCTCAGTTGTTTCCCTTAGACGATCCCATGTGAAAATCAGATAGCATATAAGCTATATCTTAATTGAAGAAGGACCGGGAGCTATAAAGAAATAGGGCACTATTTTGGTCACTCCCCCGTCGGTAGAATCCCTCTTGGTGGGCGCAAAAACTTACCCCTACCGCAAGGCAGGGGTAAATTTTTAATTTATCCGATTTGTTTTATTTCTCTTTTTCCGTTGCTATGCGCGGGCGCGGGCCGATAATAGATAAGACTTTAAGCGCAAGCGCATAATCTTCTTTTTCGGTGTCGGAAAATTTTTCATTTTTCGCCAAAATATCCGCGATATTTTGTCCGTCAGCGGGCTTAATATCCGGATCGGCACCGGCACGCAATAATTTTTTAACCATGCCGGGTGTATTAAATTGTGCGGCAATCGCAAGGGCCGTATAGCCGTCGCGGTCGGCGGCGTTGATGGGCGCACCCGCCGAAAGCAAATGCCCCAGGACCGGTTCGGACATATTATACCGTGCCGCCACCATGAGAACCGTTTGCCCGATACTGTCTGTAATGGTAGTATCAGCCCCTTGTTTAATCAAGTGTTCAATCATTTCCGGATCGGCATTATGTTGCACCGCATAGAAAAGAGCGGTCCGGCCTGTTTTATCCCGTTCATTGAGGTTATCGGCATGCCGAATCATCCGCAACACTTTTTGCTGTTCGGTTTCCTGTTCAAAAGAGCGCATCAATTTGGTGGCTCCGCGCTCGTCGGCTGCATTCGTTTTATAGCGGTAATAAAATCCGCCGCCGAATAACAAAACAACTACAACTAAAAAAATAGTAAAGTTTTTGTTCATAGTTGTATTGTAGCACTTTTTCGGCGGATACCTACAAATTTGATAAAATATAAGTAATTATTTATAAACGAGGTTTTATTATGGCTGACAATACACAAGCCCAACACAACAATTCGTTAGACGAAATTATCAAGGAGCGTTACGCCGAAGTGGATGAAATCCGTAACATGGGTATTACTCCTTATCCCAACCGCTGCGAAAAAACAATTTCCTGCGCGGGCGCTAAAAACTCTGCTGAAAATGCCGAAGTCGCCACTGCCGGACGCATTATCCAACTGCGCTTAATGGGCAAAGCCGCGTTTGCACACTTGCGTGATTTTTCGGGCCGCGTGCAACTGTACGTTGCCAAAGACCAATTGGGCGATGAACCGTATCAATTCTTCAAAAAACATATTGCCGTGGGTGATTTTGTATCCGTTAAAGGGCACATGTTTGTTACCAAAACGGGCGAAAAAACCATTAAAGTTACGTCTATGACGTTACTCTCCAAAGCCATCCGCCCCATGCCGGAAAAATATCACGGCTTGCAAGATACCGAAGTACGCTTTCGCAAACGTCATTTAGATTTAATTGCGAACGAAGAAGTCAAAGATATTTTTGTAAAGCGTGCCAAAATCATTTCCTCTATTCGCAAAACATTAGATGAAAAAGGATTTTTGGAAGTAGAAACGCCGATTTTGAATCCATCTTCGGGCGGTGCGATTGCGCGTCCGTTTGAAACGTATCACAACGCACTAAAAATGCCGCTCTATATGCGTATTGCGCTGGAACTTCACCACAAACGCTTAATTGTGGGCGGGTTAGATAAAATTTATGAAATCGGGCATATGTTCCGCAACGAAGGCATTGACACCACGCACAACCCCGAATTTACAATGATGGAGTTGTACCAAGCGTATGGGGATGTCAATTCCATGGCTGATTTGTTTGATGAAATTTTAGGCAACGCCGCCAAAGCCATCGGCGTGGAGCAAATCCATTTCCGTGGCTATGACGTAGATTTGCGCCCGCCGTTTAAGCGCCTTTACATTCCGCAAGCGTGGCAAGAAAAATTCGGTCACGATATTCACGAAGTCTTAAACGGACGCCAATTCAACCGCGCCAAATTGGAAGAAGTCGCGCGTGAACAAGGTGTGAAATTTACCGAAAACGACAGTGATTCCGCCATTTTTGACGAACTCTTTGAAGGCAAATTACTCGCCGATTACCACAACCCGGTCATCGCGTTAGATTATCCTACCGCCGTCAGTCCGTTTGCCAAAACCAAACCGGGCGACCCGGAACTGGTAGAACGCTTTGAAGTGTTTGTGAACGGGCAAGAACTTGGCAATGCTTATACCGAGTTAAACGATCCGGCTGACCAACTTCAACGCTTAAAAGACCAGGCCGCCGCTAAGGCCGCCGCCAAAGGCGAAGATGCCGAAAATGCCGATATTTTGGATGCCGATTATATTGAAGCGTTGGAAAGCGGCATGCCGCCTACCGGCGGGATGGGTATCGGTATCGACCGTATTATTATGATGCTGACCGGACAAGATTCCATCCGTGAGATTATCTTGTTCCCCACGCTTAAAAAATTAGACGAAGAAAAATAACCGCCGTCATTACGTTTCGCATAACACAAAACCCAAAACATTTGTTTTGGGTTTTGTTAATTTTTGCTTGACGTTTCTGCGTTTCCTATCTATACTATAAATATCCTCTACAAGTAACAGGGAAAACGTATGAAACGGATATTTTTTCTGGGGGCTCTCTTGCTAACAGCGCCGTTATCGGTGTGGGCGCGCACTCCGTGGGCTATTTATCAAGGGGCCGTGCATGACGATTCCTTTGCCGTGGACCATTTAATAGACCAGCGGCCCATCCTTTATGCGGTTTCCGATGAAGTCACCCCGGCCGAAGAAACAATTTTCAAAGAAAACATGCTCCGCTGGTTACAGGGAACCGAACAGTTAATCATAAAAAGCAAACGCACCAACGAGTTTCAAGACGTGTTGGATATCTTACACCACGGCCTGACGTTACGCCGCGTATCTTCGCCGGCGGAAGCAAACATTTATCTGAATGTTACGGAAGAACCGAACTGCGGCGGAAATATAGCCTGTTTTGAAGATAAAGGATACAACCCGTATCATACAATTTGGGTGCATAAACAAAACAGAGATAATATCTCGCACATTACCTTGCATGAAATCGGCCATTTTTACGGTTTGGCCGATCAAGATGGAAAATGGATTATTTTTGCTTCCGCCAATCACTCTTGTGATGTGAACCCGCAAACGTTAATGGCGAGCGTAGCGCCCGATTTAACCTACGACGATGCCGACGGTTTTATTAACTTAATCGATTTACATTTGGCCCAACGTCACGACGGTAAATTTTCCAAACGTGCCCAAAAAGGATGGAAGAGTTTAGATCCCGATTCCCGCAACATCTACCAAAATGCCCAAACCATTACCCGCCAAGCCGCGGGAACGTGGGTAGCGGAACAAGGGGACAATAAACGCGTGATTTCCCGCACTTATAAAAAAGGCACACTACAAGAAGAAAAAAACGGGTGGCTCCAGCAATCTCCGATGGAAATTTTCTATATCTCCGGCAGCGGGACCATATTGCGTGATCCCAAAACCCATCTTATTTCTTCCGTAAGCACGGTGGAGCGGCAGACGCAAGCCACCTACGGAAGATATTTCACGTACGGTAATCCCGTCAAAAAAGACGGTCAAACCGCCATCCCGGTATCTGTCCGGGAAACCATCAACGGAAAAGAATTTAACCGCCGGGAAGTATATATCAATGCCGCGGGAGAATTAACCGGAATTGAAAATATCTATTTGACCAAAAACCGCTATAATACCACGATTCCGTTGTCCAATCAAACTCTGTCTATTTACTTGGATGGCGACTTAACCGACCCCGCACACACCAGGTACACAGTGCTTGATTTTAACCAACCCCAATCGATATTAAAAGGGGAGATTAACGGGCAAATGGCCGACTTTGTATATAATGGGTATTCGGAATCTTATCCTATGCCGCCGCAAACGTGGCAAACCTTTTACCCTTTTTATTCGTTGGCTACGACTCACATGTCCTATGTGACGAGTTTCTATAAAAACTTTTACGAGCCTTTATTTGGCTTGTCGCAACAACAAGAACAAATACGCGATCAACTTAATAAATCATTGAGTACACACCGATAAAACCTTTTTTGCTGGATACCCAAACAAGATCTATACACGGATAATTTTTATGAACAACAAAGCATTTACACTTATTGAGTTATTGGTGGTGGTACTTATCATCGGCATTTTGGCAAGCGTGGCTTTGCCGCAGTATAAGTTTGCCGTAGCCAAAGCGCGTGCCACACAACTTGTTACCACTGCTAATAGTATTGTTCAGGCCGAAGATCGGTATTATTTAGCCAACAATGCTTATACTAACCAGTTAGATGACTTGGACATTGAATTTCCCGATGCGAACAAGCCGGTCGGCCAAGGAAACCTTTTAATTCAATTAATTTTGCAAAATTCTACTAATCCTGACCATGTCGTTGTTCAGGATAGACGTTTAACCGGTGTCGAGTTACGTTTTGGCTATTCGCATACTTCTTGGACCGCTTGGCAAAATTGGAGAACTTGCTATGCTACAAAAACAAATGATTTAGCCAATAAATTGTGTGCGCATATTGCCAATTCCAAATCAAAACAAGATAACGGTGGCGGAAGTTGGGTATATACCCTGCAATAGTTCTTATAAGTTTTGGGCCGTCGTTATTATTTAGTACAATAGTAATAATATGAATTTTGAACGGTTCGTCGCCACGCGCTATTTAACCCGCCGCCAAGGGTTGTTTGCCTTTATCACTACGCTTATCGGTGTGGCGGGTGTAGCCGTTGGGGTAGCCGCCCTAATTACCACTTTATCCGTTATGAACGGCTTTCAAACCGATATTAAAGATAAAATTATCGGCGCGCAAAGCCATATCCTTGTTTTCGGGCGGATGAACCCCGATACTTACCAAGAAAAAATTAACCAAGTACGCCAAAACCCCCTTGTTGCTGCGGCCGCACCGCACATTTACGGGCAAGGCATTATTACGTACGCGGGCCAAAGTTTAGGTTTAGTGGTACGCGGGTTAGACCCGGAACAAGAAAAAAACATCAACACACTTGCCGACTCTATTACCGAAGGAACTTTTACCCCCGAATGGGCCGAAGATGCACCACCGCCGCTCGTGCTCGGCACCGAACTGGCCGATAATTTAGGGTTAGATATCGGGGATGACGTGGTATTGATTTCCCCCCAATCTATCGCCACGGGCGCGGGGATGTTTCCGCGGATGAAAAAATTTCGCATCAGCGGGTTACTTCGCACCGGATATTATGATTTTGACAGTACCATCGCTTATACACTTCTCCCGCACGCAAGCGACTTTTTAGGCCTTAAAAACGGCGTAACGGGCATTTCCGTTAAGTTAAAAAATATCAATACGGCTGACGAAGCCGCCGAACAAATTCAAGAAATTGTAGGCTATGATTACTCCGTCAAAACCTTTGCCCAAATGAACAGCACGCTCTACGCCGCGTTAAAGTTAGAAAAAACGATGATGTTTATTATTTTATTCTTGATTATCGGGGTAGCGTCGCTCAACATCGCAAGCAACTTAATTTTACTCGGCACAGAAAAACTGCGCGATATCGGCATTTTGCGTGCAATGGGTGCCAGCCCGGCCCATATTCAAAAGATTTTTATGTGGGAAGCGTTAATTATTGCTACCATAGGCATTGTGTTGGGCTTACTGCTGGCGGGTCTGTTGTGTTGGATAATTGCTACCTTTAACATTGTAGAACTGCCCGGCGATATTTATTATCTCACCAAAGTACCGGTACGTATGCAATGGTTAGATATTGTAGCCGTCATTAGCGGCAGTTATTTAATTTGTTTTGCGGGCGGGTTGTATCCGGCAATAAAAGCCTCGCGCGTGAACCCCACCGACGCTATCCGCTATGGGTGATGTATGATTACATTGGAACACGTTACGAAAATTTACGGGCAAGGCCAAGAAAATTTATGCGTATTGGAAGATATATCGCTTACCTTGGCGCGCGGGAAATTTACCGTTTTACTCGGGCCGAGCGGCTCGGGGAAAAGTACGCTGCTTAATTTGATTGCCATGTTGGATAAACCCACCGACGGTAAAATCTTTGTGGACGGTACCGAAATCACCGCCCTTAAACGGGAGTCCGCCCGGTCGGCCTTGCGGCTTAAAAAAATGGGATTTGTGTTTCAATTTGACGGACTATTGCCGGAATTTTCGTTAGCCGAAAACGTAGATATGCCGGCCCGCTTGCGCGGAAAACCCGATTTGGCAGCCGCTACGAAATTACTGGAAAATTTTGGCTTGAAAGATAAAGCGGGCAAACTTCCCGCTGATTTATCCGGCGGAGAAAAGCAACGTGCCAGCATTGCGCGGGCATTGCGCAACCACCCGGCTTTACTGCTTGCCGATGAACCGACCGGCAATTTAGATGCCGCGCGCAAAATTCAAGTATTTGAAGATTTTGCCCGCATGAGCCGCGAGCAAGGTTTAACGGTAGTCATGGTGACGCACGATACACACGCCACCCAATACGCAGACGAAGTTTATACATTAGAAAACCGTAAATTAGTAAAAACAAAATAACGAGGGAATTATGGAAATTATAGAAATGCGTACAGGTATCACTTCAATTTTCGCGTTAGCGGTAGCGTTATTTTTCTTACATAAATACGCGGCTAATCCGTTAAAAACACTCCTTGCCAAAGCCGCTAAAAACGATCCGGAAGCCCAATATCAAATGGGACAAGTGTATTATAAAAACGAAAAAGAATTTGACCATTTCAGACAAGCATTCATGTGGTTTGAAACAGCCGCCAACAATGGGCACGTCCGTGCCATGATTGCGCTAGCCGATATGCTTAAAGTAGGCGAAGGCTGCAATAAAAACCTTAAACGCGCCACCAATTGGTATAAAACCGCCGCCGATATGGGCGATGCAACCGCTAAAGAACGCCTGACGCAATTAGACGAAAAATAGACTAATAATACCAATCTACATTATCCGAATTGACACTTTTGCTGGTGCCGCCGGCATCAGATTTACATACTTGATTTTGCGTAGATGATAAATTGGTATTTTTTGCCCGGCACATACGGCGGCCCGGCGTTACGGAAGAGTATTGGAAGTATTCATAATAGTTAATATCGTCTTTTAGGCTGGAACATCCCACGCGCGAGCCCCACGTATCTTCCGCCGCGACCCAACAAGATCCCCACGAAAATGTACGGGTTTCCGTAGTCGCATCCGAAGAAGATCCAACATATGCGGGAGAATCAATATCCAATTCTTCAAAATTCGGGCTATACATATTATTTGCCAAATAATATCTTTCTTCGGCTTGGGCAATAGCGGTAGCCATGGTTTTCAACTGAACCAGACGGGACTTCATCACCGCTTTTTTATATTGCGGCAACGCTACACTCGCCAAAATGCCGATAATTAAAACCACCACCAGCAACTCAATCAGCGTAAAACCTTTTCGGTTTATTCTTATCATGTTCATTTGAAACCCCTTTTTAGCAGTTAGCCTGCCACCATTATAACGCAATTTTTAATTTGCGCGCCAGTGCGCGTAAAATATCACGCGTAGCGGCTTTGTCGCCTAATTGTTTAAGCCCTAAAAAGACGAACTCTTGCGCTTTAATAATATCGGGCGAAAAGCCGAAAATCTCCGCATAATTTAGTAATTCCACCAGTTTCATAGCGGCTTGCGTACTTTGCACATCACGCGCAAAGGCGAACGCAAGTGATGTTACTTTGTCGGTTACTACCCCGTTCACATGCGGGGCAATTTTTAACCCGAGCGCTTTAACATCTTCCATTAGTTCTTCCAGTGCCCCGATATTGATATCAGCCGCGCGAATTTCATCCTTAATATCAGCGGCCAGTACCCGCTCGGCTACCGTTAAAAACGGCTTGGGAGCAGGCGCTCCGATATTTTGCAACGCACGCACAATGGGATATTGCATCTCAAACAACCGCGCAAAAGACTCATCGGTTTGCGTGTCCATGCGGCGGAAGGTGTTTTCCATGACTTTGTGACGGACATCGTTGATCATCCACGCAACCGGATATTGCTGCGGCAAATGCGAAACAATAGACTCATGCAACTCATCATATTTTTGGGCATTAAATAATGTTTCCCACTCATTACACCAAGCGGCAATTTCTTGACTACCCCGTTCGGCCGCGGCACATGTAAAGACGCCCGCCCCGCGGCGAAGAACGGCGAAACAAAGTGTTTTTTCTACTAACGTTATCGTGGATTTTAGCGTAATATCCCCACACCAAAATCGTGCATTGGCGGCAGAGAATTTGCGCGGATGGAACGACAACACATCGCACGAAAACGCACGTGCCGGATTGACGGTTTCATCGGCCATGAGCGAAACAATATGCTCCAACGTTAATTTCTCGGCACAGGACGCTTGCGGTTTTACGTATTTTTCATACACACGCGCTCCGTTTTTAAGTTCGCGTATATTGCTGGGAGCCAAGGCTAATTTTTCAATAAATGCAGGCTCCAAATCGTTCCCCGTTAAACGTTTATTAAGTTCTAACGCGCGGCAGGCATATTGCATAATCTGTACGGTCTCAATACCGCTGATTTCGTCAAAGAACCAACCGCAACTGGTGTACATAAACAGCGCATTTTTTTGCATTTCTAGCAGCATAAGCGCCCCGGCGCGGTCGTTCCATGCTTTTTCGGTAGCGTGTTTTAAGAAGAAACAATGCTGCGCGTTCAAACTGCGGTCTAACATCAGTTCCACATAATCGTTGCGTGCGGCCCACGGATCCTTAAAATACTCCCGCCCGACGGTTTCAAACGTCTTAACGAGTTCGTCGCGTACAAAATCTAACGCATCGCGTAGCGGCTTGCGCCATTTTTGTTTCCACCCGGCACGTCCCGAATTGCACCCGCAATCGGCCCGCCAACGCTCTACCCCGTGGCAACAACTCCACGATGAGTTTTCTACAATTTGCGCTTCGTAGCGCGGTGGATTTTTTTCCAGAAATTCGCCATATACCGTTAATTCTACATCCGGTGTTTCTTCCACTTTTTTCAAGCAATACGCCAGTGCCATGTCGGCAAATTTTTGATGGTGTCCGTATGTTTCGCCGTCGGTAGCAATGTGCATTAACTGGTTTTCTTCGCTATCGTTATAGGTACTTAAAAGACGGTCGGCAAATTTTTCACCCGACGACAACGTGTCCGAAAAGGCAATCCCTTGCGAAATAGGTCCGTCGTAGAAAAACAGTACAATGCTTTTCCCGTTCGGTAAATTACACAAATAGGCACGTTTAGGATCAACACCGCCGCCGACTTCTTCCCATTTTTCACTGCCGATTTTGCGCACCCGCGCACATTGACCGGGGGCCAAAATTACAAATTTCATACCGGCATCGGCCAGTGCACACAACGTCGGCGTATCACACGCTGTTTCGGCCAGCCACAAGGCTTCGGGTTGTCTGGCAAAGCGTTTGACAAAATCGGTAATACCCCATTTGATTTGCGTTTCTTTATCATGTGCGTTAGCGAGCGGCAAGATCATGTGATTGTACACTTGTGCAATCGCGCCGCCATGACCGCCAAAACGCGTTTGGCTGATTTTATCGGCTTCCAAAACGGCTTGATATACTTCCGGCGCGTATTGCTCCATCCACGACAGCAATGTCGGCCCGAAGTTAAAACTAATACGGGAATAATTGTTGGTAAGTTCGGTTAAATTTTGTTGTCCGTCTAACAAACGCGCTAACGCGTTAGGACCATAACACTCGGCACAGATACGTTCGTTCCAATCATGATACGGGGCTGCACTATCTTGCCGATCAATAAGTTCCAGCCATGCATTTTCGCGGGGCGGTTGATAAAAATGACCATGTATGCACAAATATTTCATATATATATTGTAGCCAATTTGACACCTAAAAAAACATTTACGACTATAAATGCTTGATTTTCCGCTCAAACAAGTCTATACTTATAGTAGCGGCGTTACGCCCCAGCGAGGAACTATCATGAAAAAAACTTTTATTTTAGATACCAATGTGTTAATACATGATGTAAATTGTCTGCACGCTTTTGAAGACAACGATATCATTATCCCCATGGCAGTAATTGAAGAATTAGATGCCTTCAAAAATGAAAGCGATACCCGCGGTAAAAATGCCCGTATGGTATCGCGCGAATTAGACAAAATGCGCGAACTGGGGCGGCTCAATGAAGGCGTAGCACTTCCTACCGGCGGCACACTGAAAATTGAATTGGATAAACCCAACTCACTTCCGCAATCACTTGCATTTAACAAAGCCGATAACTCTATTTTGAATATTGCTTATACACTAGGTAAAAAAGAAGGCTCGTATAAAAAGAATGCGCGTCCGGTGTTTGTCGTTACCAAAGATATCAATATGCGTTTGAAAGCCGAAGCACTCGGCCTGTGCGCGCAAGACTACACCAGTGATAAAGTCAATGTGGACGAACTCTACACCGGGGTTACCGAAGTAGAAGTGGATCCTTCCCAAATTGACACGTTCTATCAAAAAAAGCAACTCGCTATGGATCCGACTATTTATGTGCCGAACCAATTTGTTATCTTAAAAACAAATGACGGCAGTAAAAAATCGGCCATCGGGCGTATTTCCAATGATGGCAATTTTATTCTGCACCCGCTTTCCAACCAAGAACCCGTCGCTTGGGGCATTAAACCCTTGAACAAAGAGCAACGCTTTGCGATGGAGCTGTTGTTGGATGACAGTTTGGATATTGTTACGCTCGTGGGTACCGCCGGAACGGGTAAAACGCTTATTACGTTGGCCACCGGTTTGCAACGCACCATGGACGAAAACGCTTACCGCCGTTTGGTAGTTTGCCGCTCCATCGTGCCGGTTGGTAAAGATTTAGGTTTCTTGCCGGGGACTAAAGAAGAAAAATTAGAAGCGTGGATGGGTGCCATTTACGACAACTTGGCCTTCCTCGCCGACCGCAAAAACCCCGATGAAGGCGAAGAAAAAGCGCATTATTTATTGGACAGCGGCAAAATTGAAATTGCCTCCGTTACCCACATGCGCGGGCGCTCTCTGCCCGGGCAATATATGATTGTGGACGATGCCCAAAACTTAACTCCGCACGAAATGAAAACCATTCTCACCCGCGCGGGCGAAGGAACAAAAGTGGTGATAACGGGCGACCCGTACCAAATTGATACGCCGTATTTGGACGTACAATCTAACGGGCTCACGTATTTGGTAGATCGCATGCGCGGCCAAAAATCGTATGGCCACATTACATTTACCAAAACGGAACGCAGCCATCTGGCTGATTTGGCCTCTAAATTACTGTAAAAACGAGTCAGTTACGGCCCGCCGCAACCAAGCGGCGGGCTTTTTTGTTCTAGGTCCAAAGCCCCAGACAGAAATAGGCCTTTTTTCTTGTCAAATTGGGCCTTTTCAAATAGACGAAAAACAGTATAATAACAGTATAGATGTATATACTCAGGAGGCTCTTATGCTAACGTGGATAAGCCGCATTTTAATTTTTGTTTTTATCTTCAATACGATATCTCCCGAACTCTTGTGGGCACAACAAAATACCCGCCCCGACGATTTGTCCGCGGATATTTCGCGTTCATTAACATTAGCGGTCCGAGAACAAGTTCATGAGATCGATTCTTCGTGTTTCCTAGGCGTTATGCCGGAAGAATTGGAGAAATGCTATACCACGCAAAAGCAAAAACTGATGGAACTTTATAACTCCATCAATGCCATTGAAGATATGGCCGGTTTTTCTATGCTTGCAACCGTAGTGGAACAATTACATTCGTTACGGGCTGCATATCGTAAACGCCTTAACGAGTTAGCAGCAGCAGCCGACTTCTCAAATCCTCGTTTCAAACCTATGGAACCCGTTGCCGATGCCCTTTATGTTGCTCCGCGCCCGGATATGGCCTTGCGCGAGGAGCAGCTCAAAGGAAGGACCTTTTTAGATGAATTAGCCGCTAATAAATATGATTTGAACGATTTAATAGAAAAAATAGACCCTATTGAAGAACAATTTTCTCCGCTTATCAGTGCTTATTCGGCGGAAGTTATATTAAATACGTTAAATCAAAGTTTATCCGGGTTAAAAAGCGGGCAAATAGATCCTATGGCATTTGCGCTTACATTACCGCGCATACAAGTACGGGCCTTGTATCGTTTAAATCGCTTTGAGTCGCCGGAGGGAGACGAAGACAAAGCCATAGATACGCAACTCAACAGTTCTAAACCATGGTTTCCGGAAGATAGCATCATGTTCCGCGGTACATTACGCATTCTGCTTTACCAAATTCACCGTTTGTATCAAGAAATGGGCTTGGAAGACCCCATGACCGTCAAATGGGAAGAATCAGTATCTGCCATCCCGTTTATCCGCCCGACCCAAGAAACCTATCAGAAGGCGAAGAACCGATTAGAGGAAATGCACACCATGACGCCGAACACTAACAATATTGAACTGGGTACAGTATTTCCTAGCCTACTTCAACTGGATTATGACTCTTTCTGCCAATTTTACCAACGCCCCCTTGCCCAAGGCGAAACTATCCCTACCGGGTGGGAAGTTGTCCAAGAAGTAAGCGGCACGCGCACGATTAGCAAAGATGAAAGCATTTTCCGTGAATTTATGAAGAAATTTATAGATGAATTTAAGGAATTTCATAAAAAAGCCAAACCCGGCAAAAGCGCCTATGCTTTCCTCAATTTGCAAACCCAATATGTGGTACGCTATGCTTTGTTGGCGGGGTTCCCCCTTGAAATTCTCACTATGGTTGCCGTCTTGGAAGGAGATGAAGCCCCGGAAAACGAAAAAGATATCGTAGATTTCAAACTGAAATTCGGCAGTATTTTGGAGACCTTATTCGGCACCATAACGGAAACTGCCAAAATATATCCGATAGACAATGCCACGGTCGGTTTATTGCAACTTGAATTAGTAAACTTAGCCGGGCCGCAAAACGCAACAGCTACCCGTGCTTTGGCATTAAGTGCGGCGGGGTTGCTCCATGTTTCACAAAAATGGAACGCTATGGAAAATCCCTACAATAACGAGTGGTTAAACGAACAACAACGCGTGTATGCTTCCGTTAACAACAATTTAGCGTTTAACGATGACTACCGCCAAAAATTAGCCGCCTATGCGGTAGATTTGTATGCTCCCATGCAGTATCGGGTACGTCCGTTCGTATCGTCTCCCAACCGCAGCCAAGAAACTTATGGGTTGGATGCTGACCAAATGTTGGCTTTCTCTGACCAACTGACAAATGCTATTGACAATCTTTGTCCGTTACAAGAGCCCAATACTGTATGGACAAACGAACATGGTTATATCGCCGATACGGAACATCTCGTTACCATTACCGATTTAAACCGCGGCCAATTCACGGGGCAACTCCCCAACGGAGAACTCTCCAGCGGTACTATTCCCGTATTTATGTTTGATTCCAACAACAACGTGTTTGATGTGTATTTGCTGAATGCACTCAACCAACGTCAACGCCGCTTGGAAGAAGCAAAAGTTTATGTTAAATTGCTTTTTGAAGCCGCATTATGGGCCTTTGGCGGAGAGATTATTATGTTCGGTATCCGCGCTTTACAAATGACACATGGCGCCGTCGTCATGGTGCCCAAAGCCTTCCAAGCCGCTAAAGCCGCTAATAAAGGGGAAAAGTTAGCCGAATTCGGCAAGACGGTCCAACAAGGTTGGCGCTACGGCAGCACAAACTTCCGCGCCACCCATGTAGGGGCTACCTTTACCACCACCCGGACCGAAGAAGTCGTCCGCCATACGGCCGAATCCGGTGAACATATTGTCAACGGACAAAAAGCCGCACGCACCACGTTAGAAGGCGTGGGAGCGACAGAAAAAATACAAGCCCCTGTTACACGTTATGGTTCCGGGTATTACAACCCAACCGCTATGGATATTACCGGCGCGGAATATGCCGGAAAAGGTTGGTTGGGCCGTACATGGAACGGCTTTTGGCACGGAACGCCGGAAATTGAACGCGTAACCGTTTTCCAAAACGGACAAGAATTTACTCTCAATGCCAATAGATTAGGTGAATTAGGCGTCAATACCCGCCGGCTCTCTACGAGTGATAAAATTGCGATCTGGCGTGAAATTGAAGGGATGGAAGGGTTCAGCCTTAATCCGTATAATTATACCCATCCCAACTGGTTACATCCTTTTGATTTTGGCCGGTGGTTTGGCGGAAGAAAGGGCGGATTTGGCGGTTTTTCCAGACCGGGTACCACTAGCAGTAATGCCATGTCCGAACAAAGAGCCGCTGAAATACTTGGATTAGAGGGAGACATCACAGAAGCCTCTTTGAAAAAAGCCTATCGCAACCTTGCACTTAAATGGGCCCCTGATCGTTGGATGGCTACCGGTACCGAAGCGGAAATCGCTTTTGCTTCTAACAAAATGGCTGAAATTAACGCAGCATATGAAATGCTATCCAAAGGTGGGGCTTCCGGCCTTCGCATGTCCGCCACAGTCGGCATGCCGGAAGGTTTTGATATGCCCTTGCAATTAACCCGCAATGCAACTTCGCCTTCAGCCCGTCAAGTATTATGGAACAATGCGTTGCATCGCGGTTGGAACACATTTACCGATGCCGCCACTTGGTTTGGGCAATCGTATTGGGCCAACTTAAAATTCTTTACCTTGTGGCACTTGTGGGATAAAGCCATTTATCCGGCCCAATGGGCGATGATGGATCATACCATCACTACTCAAACGCAAGAGGCGATGGATAAATATGGCAATTCGTTCAAACCCGATCCGTCAGATCCGGCGCCCAATCCGTATGCAGCAGAAGGCCGCGTGGATGTGGTAAGCGATGTCAATAATTCTGCCAGCCAACGTACTGCTTACCAAGGGGCTTTAATTTCCACCCCGATATTAGGCACTATGATCTTGTTTGGCAAAGATTTTACCAAAGGCCAAACGCAAACGCAATTGAGAACCTTGTCCAAGAGAATAGATTATACACGGGCTCTCAATAAACGGTCGCAAGCGCAAAACCAAGCACTGTTTGACAGCAATGTCAAAATGCACTTAGGGGCTTTGGCTCGCCAACGCCAATCTTATCAACAGCGTATGGCGAAAGATAAAGAGCACCTCTTTACACAAGAATGCAAAGCCATCTTACTGGAAATAGATAAAGCCGAGGCCACTTTGAACCAACTTGCAAATAGTGAAGATAAACTGGCCGATAAGTTCACCCAATTTGTTACTTGGGCCGAACTGCCGGACTTACATAAAGCAGAAAATGCATATTGGCTTAAGATTATAGATACAACTATCACCCAAATGGAAGAGAATATGCTCTTGGTAGGAGATGGCTTGTCCAACGAACAACGCTATCAAATCCATCAACTCTTAGCGCAAGCCAAACAAAAACGTGCGGCTAAAGATATTGATGGCGCTCTACAAGTCATAGAAAACATTAACAAGACTTGGACCGAGGAAAAAGCAGCCACGGCGGCGTTGACCTTGGAGCAAGAACGCGCCTTAGCCCAAGATGATGCATTGGCTATGTTAGCGCTCTATGAAGAAACTTATTCTTCCGTAATAGGTTTGACTCCTAAAGAGCAACGTCAGTTAACTAAGCAGATAAAGGCCCTTACCAAACAAGCAAGGAAAGAAATTCTTAATGTCTCGAAACAAAAAGACTTGACGTTGTCGGAATTACAAATTCAGTATACAGACATTTATAACAATCTGTGGTTACAAATCGAAACGGTGCTTAGTGCCTATGCCAAAGACAAGCCTTCATCAAAAGTTACCACCAAAGGTATAACGGAAATAGATGAAGACAACGAACTTGGAATTCAATAGATTGTTCCGTTCCATATCCCCCGGCTTAACCCGGGGGATATTTTTTCTAGGCCTAAAGCCCCAGAGAGGCATAGGCCTTTTTTCTTGTCAAAACGGGTCTTTTCAAATAGACGAAAAACAGTATAATAACAGTACAGATGTATATGCTAAGGAACCCTTTATGCTAACGTGGATAAGCCGCATTTTAATTTTCGTTTTTCTGTTTAATACCGTTTCCCCCGAATTATTGTGGGCCGAATCGGCTACCGCAACGCCAAATTCTTTGCGTCAGCAAATTGTAGACAACCTTCAAGAAGAAATAGAAAACTCTTATGAAGAAGATTCAGATTTGCCTTCGCTTATTACGCACGCCCCGCAAGACGAATGGGAAGCAAAAGATTTAGATTATGCCACATTCTTATTCCTCCACAAAATAGATAAAGAAGATTTAACAAGTGCCAAAGACGTCGGCAAATTACGTGAGCACTATGCCGACATCGCTTGCTCTCTGCGTGATATGTATAATATCTTGGACACAAACGGACAAGGGGATGCGCTACGGGCCTTATGGAGACTCTTAGAGGCCATGCATGATTGGGGCCAACGATTTACTGTCGCCAAATGGACCCGCTTTCCGCACACCCAAAATCTTACTTCCTATCAAGTGTGCCTGTTGCGGGACAAAAAACTCGCCAACCAATTCAATCCACACGGCAAGGACCCATGGAAAGCCTCTGCCGCAAACGCAACGATAGACGATTTTGATGTAACCACCCCGGCAGATTTTTTAGCCAAATTAAAACGCGGAATTTTCTCCCTTGAAGATCTCATGGAATTTTTGGACCCGCTAGACCGATTTGATAACGATTCCGTAACAATTTCCGCTTATGCGGCAGATGTCATCACGCAAGAATTAGCCGCTACTTCCATTCAAAATTTATCGCCGGAACAGATAGAGGAACTTAAACCCCTAATTCTTCGGTTATGGTTGCGGGCGGTGATGGTTCAGAATAAAGTGTTTCATAATCTACCGACAAACTCTTTGCCCTCTCTATCAAGAAACAATGATGAGGAAGAAGAACCAAAACTATTGGAAGAGTTTGCTCCCGGTGAAGATATCGTCATCCTTGGCACACTACGCAGGTTAATACTCGTGCTTGATCAATGGATGAAAGCATTAAACATCCCCTTTCACACGCACGTAACTACCGGAAATACAGACATAACGGTTTGGAAATTACGCCCCAAAAAAGAAGCCTACGAAAAATTTGTACAAGACGTTGAAAAAAAACGTATTAAAATTGAAGGAGAAATTCCTTCTTACCGGCAGTGGTATGCCCAACATGTTATGGAATATATGGAAGAACCGGATATTACCATCCCGTCTGACTATTATTTATCCGAAGAAATAAGACGCATAGCGGACGACGAATTCATCACTAAAGATCAAACCCTACAAATTCTTGATAAGGCTTTACGGGACATACACTATGTGGATTCTTCAGAGCTCCCCCATGTCTATGCGAAAATGCAAACACGAATACAATATTTTGTCACGTATGCATTGGAAGGGAATCATCCCGAATATTTACGAAAACTTTTAGATAAATTCACCAAACTGGATGCACCATCCTCCGGGGATGCAACCCTAGCAAACATTGGCAATTTGGTATCGGAATCATTCGGAGGGAAGGGCGTTGAGCAACCCAGCCGGGACAATATTGAAGACATAAACGATGTAACGGCCCGAGATTTCATGGAAGTACTCTTTGCTTCTATCCCATATGCGGCACAAAGCAATCTGGTTACCCCAGCCACGTTAAATGCGGTCAAATCATTTTTAATGCAAGAAGCCGGATGTCGCACAACGGCCAGACGCGTCATGGCCATCGGAGCCGCGGCCGTTATGAACTATAATGCCAACCCCGTTTATTGGGGAGAGACCGACAGCCACGCCTATCCGCAATTGGGTTTTTCGCATGATCAACGGCAGAAATTGGTCGGTTATGCGGTAGATATTTATGCCCCGATGCAATGGAAAACAGATGCGCCGTATCATCCGGCCGGTTTTTCCGCCCCGAACCGCAAACAAAAGACTTACGGATTGGACAGCCAACAAATGGTGGCACTGTCCGATCAATTAGCAGATTCTATTGAAATGTTTTTGCCGGTGACAGCCCCGACCAGCGTCCGCGTAGAGCATACGGAAAGCCATCGGGCGCCTGTTGAATATGTACCCGGCCCAAAATTTGAACGGGAAAATATGTGCACTAACGACATAACTTACAAAACTCCCAAAACCGACGGGCAACCCGGTTTTATGTATAAAGAGGGCATTGTGCCCCTCTATTTCTACGATTCCAACGGAGAAGTCTTTAACGTAGAACCGCATAACACTCCCAACGCTTACAAAGTATATGCCGAACAAGAAGCCGCCTGTGCAGCCTTTGTGTTTGACATTATAGAATGGTTTGTGCTGGGCGGTGCGTTCAAATTGGTGTTTAAGGGTATTAGTCTGGTACGCAATTATGTCATCGTCGGTCGCGCTACCTTTTGGAGCACCCAATGGGGTGGCACATTAGGAGTCGGCCGCAAATTTGCCGCAGCACAACGCCTGGCTAATACGAGTACCAAATATAAGTGGGCATCCACGACCCGTATAGAAAACGTTAAATATGCCAACCAAACAGCATCGGGCACCGGTACGGGCGCCGCTGCAATTGGCAGGAATACGGCCAAAGCAAAAAAATGGACAAATCCCCTCCAAAGAAACAAAGTTCCTCAAATACCCACCTCGGTAACGCGCAACGGCACTAATTTTGGTGTGGGAAATCTGACCGATGTAAAAGGCGCAGCAAGGTGGTGGCAAAGACCGTTTATGAGACCATCAAACATCGAAGAAGTGACGATTTTGGCTTACGGCAAGCCGATTTCGCTTGGAAAAGAAACTTTGAAGAAAATTTTAGGTAAAGAAGTCGGCCGTCTTTCCCAATCGGATAAAATGAAGATTATAGAGTGGGTGGAAGCCAATATGGACATTCCGCGAAGGGCGTTGTCCTGGAATATTAAACAAGGCATTAAGAATATGTGGCAGGCGGACCGTACCGCTGATTTCTTCAACGCAACCCGCAAAGCTCTTGAAGCCGACAAAGCCGGCAGTGAATTCTTTGACTATTGGGCTTTTAACGGTAAGGCTTGGGAACGTATTGACCCGACAGATTTTTATCAACGGTTAAATTTCTTAAAAGTCGAAGAAATGGCTTTGGGTAAAGGCGGATTCCCGAATTATTATGAAATCTTGGGGGTTGAACGCGGTGCTTCCAAAAAAGTCCTAGAGAAAGCCTATCGTAAATTAGCCATGAAATACCACCCCGACAGAAACCCCGGTGATATGATAGCGGAAGAACAATTCAAAATTGCCGCCGAAGCCTATAATGCCTTAACAAATGCCGGCAAAAAAATCACTATTGGCACAAGGACCTTGACTCTCGAGCAATATAACCTTGCTTTAGATGAAGCCCTTGCTAAAGTCGGGCAAAACGGAAGCACTCGTTTACTCAATCCGACCATTCCGTCCAACGCCAACGGTATCTCGTTGGCAATTACCCCTACTTGGGGTGGCGATATCGCTCTGGTTGAAGAAGCCGCGTTTAATCCTTTATCCGCAAAGGCCGGCGGAATCGGTATCGGTGCGGCCAATGCCGATATAGATATAGGCCAAACATTAGCCGCCCACTTGGTTCAAACCGGACAGACCGAAAGTTTGCCGATTTGGTTTCAATTGATACATAATAGCGAAATCAAATCGCTTTTCTCCATCGCCAGTTTCTTTACTAAGTGGAAATTGGGAGATATAGCACTCTCCCCACTGCGCGGGTATTATACTTCCATCGCAATTCCGGACAAAGCCCAGGAACAAGCCGAAGCGTATAATCCCGCCTATGCCACCCAACCGGAAGATTCGGAACTTGCTGATCATTCACCGGCAAGTCATCTCCTTTATCCGATTTCAACGATACAGCGCAGTGAACTATCAAGCACGGAAGGGAGTCTGATGGTAGCCCCCGTCTTAACGGGAATGCTCCTATTTGATAAGAAATTTTATAATGAGACGGCTGTCAATATTGCCGCCAGGAAAATGGAACTGAACCGCGCGTTACTCAAACGGAGCAAAGCCAAAAATCAAATCATTTTTGACAACAATGTCAACATGCAGTTAGAGGCTTTGGCTCGCCAACGCCAATCTTACCAACAGCGTATGGCGCAAGATCAAGGGCACCTCTTTACGCCAGAATACAAAGCCATCTTACTGGAAATAGATAAAGCCGAATCCGCTTTGAACCAACTTGCAAATAGTAATGACGAATTGGCTGATAAATTCACCCAATTTGTTACTTGGGCCGAACTGCCGGACTTACATAAAGCAGAAAATGCGTATTGGCTTAAGATTATAGATGCAAATATCACCCAAATGGAAGAGAAGATGCTCTTGGCAGGAGATTTCTTGCCCAACGAACAACGCTATCAAATCCATCAACTCTTAGCGCAAGCCAAACAAAAACGTGCGGCTAAGGATATCAGTGCAGTCAGCGACATAGAACAAATCAACCTCATTATCGCAGGGGAAAAATCGGTTCCGGCGTTGACCTTGAAACAAGAACGTGTCTTAGCCAAAGATGATGCATTGGCTACGGTAGTGCTCTATGAAAAAACTTATTCTTCTTTAATAGGTTTGACAGGTTTGACTCCTAAAGAGCAACGTCAGTTAACTAAGCAGATAAAGGCCCTTACCAAACAAGCAAGGAAAGAAATTCTTAATGCCTGGAAACAAAAAGAACTGACGTTACCGGAATTACAAATTCGGTATACAGACATTTATACCAATCTGTGGTTACAAATCGAAACGATGCTCGATGTCTATGAAAGAAGCCAAATTGAGTCTTCATCGAAATCTACCGGCAGCATAATAGAAATGGATGAAGACAATGAATTAGGCGACTAATAAATTCGTAATTTACTATCCCCCGGCTTAATCCGGGGGATATTTTTCTAGGCCTAAAGCCCTAAAGAGGCATAGGCCTTTTTTCTTGTCAAAACGGGTCTTTTCAAATGAACAGGAACCCGTATAATAATAATATAAGTATATATATCAAGGAGCCCTTTATGCTAACGTGGATAAGCCGCATTTTAATTTTCGTTTTTATGTTTAACGTCATTTCCCCTGAACTATTATGGGCCCAACAAAATACCCGCTCAAACGATATTGCGCAAGACATCACACGTTCTTTAGCCCAAACTGTATATAAACAATTTATCCAATCGGATCCTACCTGCTCCACTGCTCAAACACAAACAGAATTAGACAAATGCCGTATAGAGCAAAAACAAAAACTGATGGAAATGTATAACTCTATTAATCCCTGGGAAGACCCCACGGGATTTTATACCTTAAGCAACGTGGTGACCAGTTTGCATGCCCTACAAAACGAGACATCTTCTTCCCCTTTTCACCCGGATATCAGCAACTTTGATGAAAAAACAGGCAGCCAACTCTCTACGTTTTTGGAAGAATTGGCGGCCAATAAATACGAAGTTACAGATTTGGTGGAAAAAATAGACCCTATTGAAGAACCGTTTAATCCGTGGGAAAGTGTCTTTGCGGCGGAAGTGATATTCAATGAACTCCACCAAATTGAACTTAGTGCGCAATCCGGATTGGTCAATGTTCCGTACCTATCTTCATTACTGCCGCGTTTGCAAGTGAGAGTCCTGCATAGTTTAGAACGGTTGGACACTCCGGCCTATGTAAAATTTTTCAATAACTACGAGAAAAAGGAAGCCAATTTTGCTATTTATCGCAAGGCTAAATCTCTCGCAAATAAAACGGTAACGCCCTGTTTCTTAACCAATTGCGCAATGGAATTGCTTAAAGAAAAAACGGTGCTTCCCCATCGAGAGGTTTCCATTGCTTTTTTCGGGACGCTACGCATTTTACTTTACGAAATTCACCGCTTATATGCAGCAATCAATGTAGAAGATCCGTTCACAACACGGATAGAAGAAACGCAAACCACCCAAACTTTTATCCGCCCCACCAAAGAAATGTACAGACAATATGTAAACCATGTGGGCACCGGTTTATCAAGTACCTTTTCTCTTTCCGGACGGGGTATAGAAATGGCGGAACCTCCGGTGAATGTAATTTCCAATTATGAAGCATTTTGCAATTCTTTCAAACGTCCTTTTATGGAAGAAGATACCATCCCCAACGGGTGGGAGGCATTCCAAGAAACAGAAACGAAGCGTTCCGTTTCCAAAGATGAAAGCATCTTCCGCAAGTTTATGGATGAATTTATGGACGAATTCAAGGAATTGTATAACGAATCTAAACCCGGAGATAGCGAATTCGCCCTGTTAGATTTCCACACGCAATACGCCATACGTTATGCTTTGTTAGCTGATTTTCCCAACGAAATGTCCTCCATGGTAGAAATTTTGGAAGGCAAAGAAAACCCGGATGATGAAGATGATGTAACCAAATTTGACGTCAAATACAAAACCGTTCTGCAAACCTTATTTGCTACCGCTACGGAAACGGCAAAAATCTATCTATTACATAAGGATGCTATCCGCCAATTAAAACTTCAGCTGCTTTCCTTTGCCGGCCCGACCTATACAACAGCCACGCGGGCATTAGCCCTCTCTTCGGCCGGACTACTTAATGTAGTAGATAAATGGGAAACGAAAGCTGTTATGGATGACTGGGTGTCATATGCCCCCGATTCATGGAAAACTTCTCTGGAAAACAGCAAACGCCAAGAACTCGATAGCGTAGCAAACCATATAAACTTTAGTGATGAAAGCCGGCAAAAATTAGCCGCGTACGCGGTGGACTTATATGCCGCCATGGCCCCCAGAGGGAGAACCTTCTCCTCCGTAACACCTCGCAAGCGGAAACGATACGGATTAGATGCGTACCAAGTGCAAGAATTACGCAACCAATTAGCAACAGCCATTGATAATTTATTACCGTTACAGGAGCCCAATACGGTGTGGACAGATAACGGATATGCCGCCGATCCCCAACACCTAATTACCCTTACCAATATGCACCGTAATCAATTTGTGGCCGATAACAATCAAACCATTCCATCGGGAACGATTCCGGTATTTATGTTTGATTCCAAAGGCGGGATAGCGGATGTATATCTAAACAATGGCATTGACTACCGCCAAGAAAAGCGGGATGATATTTGGAAAACAACCAAAATATATGGGAAAATACTCCTTGGAGCCGCCTTCTGGGTATATGGGGGAGAAATTCTTATATTTGGTGTCCGCGCGTTGCGAATGACACAAGGTGCAATCGTTATGATGCCTAAAGCCGTTGAAGTAGCCAAAGCGGCTGACGAAGGCAAGAAATTGGCCGGATTTGGCAAGACGGTCCAACAAGGCTGGCACTATGGCAGCACAAACTTCCGCGCGACACATGTAGATGCCACCATCTTCGCTACCCGAACGGAAAGAGCCGTCCGTTATACCGCGGAATCCGGTGAGCATATTGTCAACGGACAAAAAGCCGCACGCACCACGTTAGAAGGCGTGGAGGCGACAGAAAAAATACAAGCCCCCGTTTCCCGGTTAGGTTTAGATTACTATAGTCCCATGGCGCAGGATATCACCGGTGCGGAATATCACGGTGCTAATTGGTGGGGCCGTGTATGGAACGGCTTGCGGCACGGAACACCGAAAATTGAACGTATAACCTTGGTTCAAGGGGATCGCGTATTTACATTGGCCGGCAAAGAACTAACCAGCACGATATCTAACACTCGCAGTCTTTCCACGGCAGATAAAATCGCTGTTTGGAAAAAATTTGAAAGCATGCCGGGGTTTAATCCTAACCCGTTTAATTATACCCATCCGGAATGGATCCACCCATTCCATTTCTCTCGTTGGTTCAACGGGAAACGAGGCGGATTTTCCAACCCACAAACGGTTAGTAGCACCATGTCCGAACAAAGAGCCGCCGAAATACTTGGATTAGAGGGAGATATCACAAAAGAATCTTTGAAAAAAGCCTACCGCGAACTTGCACTTAAATGGGCCCCTGATCGTTGGATGGCTACCGGTACCGAAGCGGAAATCGCTTTTGCTTCTAACAAAATGGCTGAAATTAACGCGGCATATGCAATACTATCCAAAGGTGGGACTTCCGGCCTTCGCATGTCCGCCACAGTCGGCATGCCGGAAGGTTTTGATATGCCCTTGCAATTAACCCGCAACGCCACTTCGCCTTCAGCCCGTCAAGTATTACGGAACAATGCGTTGCATCGCGGCTGGAACACATTTACCAATTTTGCCATTTGGTCCGGCAAAGCATACTGGGCCAACTTAAAATTCTTTGCATGGTGGTACTTAGGTGATGCGGCTATGGCTCCGTTGCAAGAATATATGATGCACAGCACCGTAGAAAAACAACAACAGGCCGAGATAGACAAATACGGGGATACATTCCAACCCAATCCGGATGACACCACCCCTAATCCGAATGCAACCAATACCCGAGTGAATGTGGTAGATGAAGTGACCGCTGCTGCTCACCGGCCTTATTCTCCGCAAGGCGCGCTGATTTCCACCCCGATATTAGGCACCATGATCTTGTTCGGCAAAGACTTTACCAAAGGGCAAGTGCAAACGCAATTGAGAACCTTGTCCAAGAGAATAGATTATACACGGGCCCTCAATAAACGGTCGCAAGCGCAAAACCAAGCGTTGTTTGACAACAATGTCAACATGCACTTAGAGGCTTTGGCTCGCCAACGCCAATCTTATCAACAGCGTATGGCGCAAGATCAAGGGCACCTCTTTACGCAAGAATGCAAAGCCATCTTGCGGGAAATAGATAAAGCCGAGGCTACTTTGAACAAACTTGCAAATAGTGAAGATAAACTGGCTGATAAGTTCACCCAATTTGTTACTTGGGCAGAACTGCCTGACTTACATAAAGCAGAAAATGCATATTGGCTTAAGATTATAGATGCAAATATCACCCAAATGGAAGAGAATATGCTCTTGGTAGGAGATGACTTATCCAAAGAGCAACGCTATCAAATCCATCAACTCTTAGCGCAAGCCAAACAAAAACGTGCGGCTAAAGATATTGATGGCGCTTTACAAGTCATAGAAAACATTAACAAGACTTGGACCGAGGAAAAAGCAGCCACGGCGGCGTTGACCTTGGAGCAAGAACGTGTCTTAGCCAAAGATGATGCATTGGCTACGGTAGCGCTCTATGAAGAAAGTTATTCTTCCGTAATAGGTTTGACTCCTAAAGAGCAACGTCAGTTAACTAAGCAGATAAAGGCCCTTACCAAACAAGCAAGGAAAGAAATTCTTAATGCCTGGAAACAAA